>JAHEAU010000276.1 GCA_024642625.1 Lewinellaceae bacterium | reverse complement strand
GAATATGGCGGGATAATCCGATCAAGTACTTTCTGATCTGACCATCTTTTGCTGTAACGATACATTCACGGTTACCCCGTTTGATTTTACCAAAACTCACCACACCATCAATCTCAACCACAACAGCTGGATTGGAAGGATTCCGTGCTTCAAACAACTCAGTTACACGTGGCAGACCACCCGTAATATCCTGAATCTTGTTCTGCATACGCGGAATCTTGGCAAGCTTTTGTCCTGACTTCACAGCTGTACCATCATCGATAGACAGATATGATCCCACTGGCAAGGTGTATGAACGGAGTTCCTCCCCATCCGGACTGATAATCTGGATAATTGGCACTTTCCGCTTGTTCTTGGCTTCGATGATCACCTTCTCAGAGTATCCGGTCTGGTCATCACGCTCCATTCTGAAGGTCATACCTTCTTCAACATCCTCAAATTTGATGATACCTGAGAATTCCGATACGATGACCGCATTGAATGGATCCCATTCACAGAGGAGTTCACCGCGTTCTACCATATCACCATCCTTCTTGAATAGTGTAGCACCATAAGGCACGTGGCTATTTGACAGCAGTTTATTGGTTTCAGGATCGACAATACGAATCTCCCCAGTCCGTGACAACACAATATCGTAGCTGCCTTCTGGACCTTCATAATATGTGGAACGAACACCGTCAAATTCTATCCGGCCGGAATACTTTGTAGCAATCTCTGATTCCGACTTGGTCACGGAAGCGACACCACCTACGTGGAACGTACGTAAGGTCAACTGTGTACCCGGTTCACCAATAGATTGGGCAGCGATGATACCAACAGCATCACCATCTTCCGCAATCCGACCTGAAGCCAGGTTTTTTCCATAGCACTTGGCACAAACTCCTTCGCGAGTCTCACATGTCAATACTGAGCGGATGGTCACCGATTCAATACCATATTTATCGATGAGAGCTGCAATATCCTGTGAAATATATTCGCCTGCTGGCAGAACAACTTCGTCCGTTTCCGGATGATAGATATCGTACAAAGTGAATCGGCCCTGGATTCGTGAAGCCAGTGATTCGATCACTTTATCTTGATCTTTCAAAGAGGTCGTCTCAATACCACGCAGGGTATCACAGTCAACTTCCCGAATGACAACGTCTTGTGAAACGTCGACCAAACGCCGTGTTAAATAACCTGCATCAGCCGTTTTCAAGGCTGTATCGGCCAAACCTTTCCGGGCACCGTGTGTGGAAATAAAGTATTCCAATACGGACAATCCTTCAAGGAAGTTGGACAATACCGGGTTTTCAATAATCGCTCCGCCGGTATCTCCGGATTTCCGTGGCTTGGCCATCAATCCACGAAGACCACACAACTGCTTAATCTGTTGTTTAGATCCACGAGCTCCAGAATCCAACATCATGTATACAGAGTTGAATCCGTCCTTGTGGGCGGCCAATTCGCGCATCAGGTTGTCGGTAATCCGATTATCTGCAAAGGTCCATTTGTCAATGATCTGGTTATACCGTTCATTGTTCGTAATCAGACCCATGTTATAGTTATCCCACACTTCGTCGACCTCGGCTTGTGCATCGATCAGCGTCTTTTCCTTAATGGACGGGTCAATCAAGTCACCCAGGTTGAACGACAGTCCACCTTTGAATGACCAACCAAACCCAAGCTGCTTGATATCATCGAGGAACTTGGCAGTGGTCCTGAAGTCAGTCCAAGCCAGAATTCTTGAGATTACGGATTTCAGGTTCTTTTTCGTCAACAATTCATTGAGGAAAGGCACGCGTTCTGGAACAGCCTGGTTCAGAAGAACTCGTCCTACTGTCGTGTCAATCAGGCCAATGGTCATTTCACCATCTGGCTTCAATACACGAGCTCTCACCTTAATCGCAGCATGGAGGTCAACCTGACCTTCATTAAATGCAATATTTACCTCCTCAGAAGAATAGAAAACCTTCCCTTCACCTCTGACGACATGTTCCTTGGAAGATACCCTGATCTTTGTCAAGTAATACAAACCGAGTACCATGTCCTGAGAAGGAAGCGTAATTGGCGATCCGTCCTGTGGGTTCAACATATTGTGCGATGAAAGCATCAACACTTGCGCTTCAAGAATAGCTTCATGACTCAACGGCACGTGAACAGCCATTTGGTCACCATCAAAGTCAGCGTTGAACGCTCCGCAAACCAAAGGGTGCAGCTGGATCGCTTTCCCTTCTACGAGTCGTGGTTGGAATGCCTGAATCGACAATCTGTGCAGCGTTGGTGCTCGGTTCAGCATCACAGGGTGGCCATTCAAAATATTTTCCAGGATATCCCAGATCACAGAATCTTTGCGGTCAACCAGTTTTTTTGCTGATTTAACTGTTTTTACAATTCCCCGCTCGATCAGTTTCCTGATAATGAACGGCTTGAAGAGCTCCGCTGCCATTGCCTTTGGAATTCCGCACTCATGAAGCTGGAGTGTTGGCCCCACCACAATGACAGAACGTCCGGAATAATCCACACGCTTTCCGAGAAGGTTCTGACGGAAACGACCTTGTTTACCTTTCAGGATATCGCTCAAAGACTTGAGTGCACGTCCACCCTCTGCTTTAACTGCATTAGACTTTCGTGAGTTGTCAAAAAGAGAATCGACAGCTTCCTGAAGCATCCGCTTTTCATTCCGAAGGATGACCTCCGGGGCTTTGATCTCGAGCAGACGCTTCAAACGGTTATTACGGATGATTACCCGTCGATAGAGGTCATTCAAGTCGGAACTTGCAAAACGACCACCATCCAGAGGAACCAATGGACGCAATTCGGGTGGAATAACTGGGAGGTAATGGATAATTGTCCACTCCGGGCGGTTTTCGATCAGGCTCATGCCTTCACGGAAAGCCTCCACAATCCGAAGACGCTTCAGCGCCTCAGATTTCCTTTGTTGGCTGGTTTCGTTGGCTGCTTGATATCGCAAATTGTAGGATAAATCATCCAACTTGAGTCCGGCAAGCAAATCAAATACCGCTTCCGCTCCCATTTTCGCGGAGAATTTGTCAGGATGACCGTCTTCGAGAGTCTGGTTCTCCTTTGGTAGAGTATCCAGCATTTCGAGATATTCCTCCTCACTGAGCAGATCTAAGCGTGCTATGCCTTCCGCCTCTTTCAGACCAGGGGTAATGACGACATAACGCTCATAATAGATAATGCTCTCCAATTTCTTGGAAGACAATCCAAGCAGGTAGCCGATCTTGTTTGGCAGGGATTTGAAAAACCAGATGTGCACGACTGGCACAACCAGCTTGATATGGCCCATCCGTTCCCGGCGCACTTTCTTTTCCGTAACTTCTACCCCACAGCGGTCACAAACGATACCCTTATATCGGATTCGCTTGTATTTTCCACAGTAGCACTCATAGTCTTTGACCGGACCAAAAATCCGTTCACAGAAAAGTCCATCCCGCTCAGGTTTGTAAGATCTATAGTTGATCGTCTCTGGCTTTAGAACCTCACCATATGACCGCTCAAGAATCTCTTCTGGAGAGGCCAGGCTAATGGTGATCGATTCAAAGTCGGAGGTCGGTGTATTGAGCTTCTTTTTAAAAGGCATTTCTTCTGGTTTGTAGCGCTAACAATAAACGAACTTCAGCAACAGATCAGTCAAATTTGACGTCCAGAGCCAAACCACGCAATTCATGAATCAATACATTGAATGATTCAGGAATGCCTGGTTCAGGCAGGTTGTCACCTTTCACAATGGCTTCGTAAGTCTTGGCCCGTCCGATGATATCATCAGATTTCACCGTTAATAATTCCCGGAGAATTGTACTGGCACCAAATGCTTCCAATGCCCATACTTCCATCTCTCCAAAACGCTGACCTCCAAACTGTGCTTTACCACCGAGAGGCTGCTGTGTGATCAACGAGTAAGGACCGATGGAACGAGCATGCATTTTGTCGTCGACCATGTGAGACAATTTGATCATGTAGATCACACCCACAGTCGCCTGCTGGTGGAACCGATCTCCTGTCTCCCCATCATAGAGATATGTCTGACCCAGAGATGGCAATTCTGCCCTTTGGATATAATCCTCAATCTCATCCCGCTTTGCTCCATCAAAGATGGGTGTGCCGAATTTGACTCCCAGTTTTTCTCCTGCCCAACCAAGAACAGTTTCGAAAATCTGGCCCAAGTTCATACGAGAAGGTACACCCAGTGGATTCAAAACAATATCAACTGGTGTGCCATCTGGCAAGAATGGCATATCCTCTGCACGAACGATCTTGGATACAATTCCCTTGTTTCCGTGACGGCCAGCCATTTTATCTCCCACTTTGAGCTTCCGCTTCCGTGCGAGATAGACTTTGGCAAGTTTCAACACACCAGCAGGAAGTTCATCGCCAATGGAGATATTGAACTTTTCACGCTTGTAGCGGCCGACTTCTTCGTTGACTTTGATTG
>JAHEAU010000275.1 GCA_024642625.1 Lewinellaceae bacterium | reverse complement strand
GACCGGTTCTTTGATTAACTTGACCAATATACGCCATGGTAACGGCGGCAACAATTCCATTCCGATCAAAAACCGGTGCACTCAGATTTGTAATACCATAGACCAAAGTGCCTTCCCGTTGTTCAAACCCTAAATGAGTAATCTGATGAATTCTCTTCTTTAGGACTTCCTGTTCTGCATGATTAAAACTCGACAGAAAACGACTTTGGGTGTCTTTAGGCATAAAAGAAAGAATTACGATGCCTGAGCTCGTATTGATGATCGGGAATACGGCTCCAGCTTGCACAGAGTAACCAGCTTTACGTGGGCTAGGAACGGATGCGAGCACGAGTATAGACGTCTGATGTAATACTGCCAAGTGACACGATTGCTCTGTTCGGTATGCCAGTTTTTCAAGAATAGGTAGTGCATACTTTACAAGCCTATCCGTTGGATTGTGGCGGTGAGACAATTCGAATAATTGCAGTGTTAAATCATAACGGTTGGTATCAGGATCTTGAGAAATATAACCACGGTTCGTGAGACTTATCACAATTCGGTAAAGTTCACCCATTGTGCGGTTAAGCTCATTGGCGATCTCATTCATCGTTAACCCCTGTGGCGAAGTGGACAGAAGTTCCAGTACGTCCAGAGCTTTTTCAAGTGAGGGGACGTCAGGTTTCTGGCCATTTTCACCCTTAGAGGCAAGACGATTTATTATTTTCTCTTTGCCAACCTTTAATTTAGAAGTCGCTTGTTTTGGTGACATTGAAAAACCTTATCAAGATTCTCGTAAAAAAATTATACATATTAGTTTGCAGATATTGGATACCCTGTCTTGCGACTACAAGTCAATTAAGACATTTTCGAATTTGTGTGTTAGTCAACCCTGCCCTTTGTAAATCACAGATTTTGGATCTTTTTCCGCTTTGGCGAAACACAAAGCCATCAATTCATTTTCAATTTGGAATCCTTGTTCGATATTGCCACTCATAGCCGACTTGACAGCAGATTTAACAGCTTGAGTTGCAATAGGTGAATAGTTGGCTAACTTTTGAGCGATTTCCCTAGCATGGTTTAGCTCTTCCCCGGGGTCAACCAAGTATTCGACCATTCCTATACGAAAAGCTTCATCAGCAGGTACACGGTCCCCTGTCAGCAATATTCGCATTGCCTGTCCATACCCAACAAGCCGCGTCAGATGTTGCGCTGCGCCACCGGCACCAACCCAGCCCAAAGTGACTTCTGGCGCAGAAAAGATTGCTGTTTTTGAGGCAACCCGGATATCACATGCTAATGCAATTTCAAATCCCCCACCTAATGCCCAACCTTTGACGGCTGCAATAGTAGGCTTGCGCATATTGCGTATGGGAACGATATAGTCAGTTCGATTCCGCCATTCCCAGAAATCCGCAAAATCGTTCAAAGCACCAATGTCTGAACCGGTTGAGAAAGCTTTTTCCCCAGCGCCATAAATGATTACCGCATTTATGTTGTTATCAGTATTGACTTTATAACAAATCTCGTTGATGCGCTCGTACATCTGAGGTGTCAATGCATTATGCTTTTGAGGCCGATCCATAATGATTTCTGCAACACCATTATGTATTTCATACCCTACGATTCCATCCATTCACCTACTCCTTTATGCGTATGACACGTTTGAGTCACAAGGCCTCACTTTTAGTGATGCGCTAGAACGTAACAGTCTATTTGATCTTCAAATTGGGAAGCCATAATGAGAATTCCGGCACAAAAGTTAGCGCCAAAAGCATTACTATAAGCATGATGTAGAATGGCACAGCTGCTTTGAGGAATTTTGAGATTGAACAGCCTGTAATTGAACACGTTGTGAACATCAGTGTTCCAAGAGGCGGGGTAACACCGGCAATGGTCAGATTCAGAACCATGACGATGCCGAAATGGACTGGATCAATGCCGACTTTAATGATGACCGGTACAAGTATCGGAGTCAACAGGATCAGCGCCGCCGTACCCTCCACAAACATGCCGATGATGATCAGCAGAATATTAATCAGCAACAGCAAAAGGATCGAATTATCCGTCAGCGACAACATAAATTCAGCTATTTTCACTGGAAGTTGTTCCCAGGTCATGTAGTAACTGAAAGAGCTAGCTGCACATATAATGAATAGTACTATTGCCGTCGCTTCGACGGTTTCCCTCGTAATCGTTTTAATATCCTTGAGTTTCAATTCGCGATAAATAATTCCCACGAGGACAGCTAATACGGTTGCCATTGCTCCTGCTTCGGTCGGCGTGAAAAAACCAAATCTGATTCCACCCACAACCCCTAAAGGAATAAGGAGTGCCCAACCCGCTCCTCTGAGAGCCTTGAAACGTACTGCCCAACTGGTGCGTTTTTCAAATACTGGGTTGTAACCATTTTTTTTAGAAACTATTGCTACCGTTATCATCATTGTGGTGCAGAGGAGTATTCCAGGTACAATTCCCGCCAAAAAGAGTTGGCCGATAGAAACATCCCCCATAAAGCCATAAAGTATAAGACCTATCCCAGGGGGAATGATGACACTGATGATAGATGAAGCCGCCGTTACGGCGGACGAGAATCCCAAATCGTAATTTCTTTTAGTCATTTCAGGGACAAGAATTTTTGCTTGCATCGCAGCATCTGCATTTGCAGAACCTGACATACCGCCCATCAAGGTGCTTAGCAGAACATTGACTTGCGCCAAACCGCCTATCATGTGCCCAGACATAGACTCGGCAAAAATCATCATTCTTTTGGTTATCCCACCATTATTCATCAGGACTCCTGTCAGGATAAATAGTGGTACGGCAAGGAGTGGAAATGAATGCGTTACAGCGACCATACGTTGGATAAATATTTCCATCGGTATGGTCCCATTGAGAAGAAAAAAAGAAAGTCCTGCAGCTGCGATGGCTATGGCAACCGGGACACCAATTGCAATCGTAATCAGCAATACAATTATCGGGATTATTTCCATCATGCTTCTCCTGAGCCACCATCTTTTACATTTGTGCTCGTGTCGGTTTCTTTGTTATCTACTGTGGAATAGATCAATCGCAGGAGATGATATGCGGAATGCAGTCCCATAACGACAAAAGCAACGAGGGGGGCAAGGTATACGTAGGAAAAGGGAATGCCGGTTACCGCAGATGGCCGGCTTGCACCCTTGATCATCATGCCAAAGCTTAAATATGCAGAGTAAGACACAAAGAAGAAAATGATGATGTCCGAAATGACTTGGATGAAGCGCTTGAACGTAGGCCGCAAAGAGTCAACGAGCATGGGTACATTCACGTGGGCATTTCTTCTGTGTGCACTCATGGCACCAATAAATACGACCCATGTGAAAAAAATACCGGATGTTTCAGACGTCCAAACTGCAGGCTGATCTGTGATATATCTAGTTAAAACGCCCCATATTACTGAACCCACAATCACTACCAAGGCAGTACCAGTAACAAAATTTTCAAAAAAATCGACCAATTTTGATAGTTTTATAATCATGACTGCATTTGGCTTTCTGTAGGAAAACGCCCACCAAAGTGGATTCTTTGGTGGGCGTTTCGTTTTATAAATTAGTTGTCTAAAATTGCTCTGATTTTTGTATAAAGACCTGGAGTCCACTTCGGGAAATTGTCGTAAACCGGTGCTGTCATTTTCTGGAATGCATCCACATCGACGTCATGATTGAACTTAACACCGAGGGCTTCGAGTTTAGCAACCCACTCGTTCTGAGAACTCAGCATCAAATCGGTCATGTATACCCCGGCTGCAATTGCTTCTTCTTTCATTATGACCTGCAGGTCTTTGGGCATTTTGGAAAAATAGGTTGAATTGATGATCAGGCCTGTAAATCCTTTAAAATGACCAGTCATAGAAATCACTTTTTTAACCTCATATAATTTTGCACCATAAAGTGAGGGGAGCGGAGCTTCGGCTGCATCAACCACGCCTGCAGAAAGGCCAGAGTAGACTTCTGCCCAAGGCAGTTGGGTAGGACGAGCGCCCATAGCTTCAAATGTTTTTACCCACATGATGTTCGGTGGCACTCGAACAGTCATGCCAGCAATATCAGCAGGCCCTTTGATCGGCTTGTCCGCGATGAGATTCCGTGATCCGAAAAGCCAGTTTAGCGCAAGCAATTCAATATTTGCATTAGCACGCAGTTTGTCCGACATATCTTTGTAAATGTCAGATTTTATAATTTTAGAAAAATCTCGTGGATCTTTCATCAAATAAGGGCCGCCAAGTACACCGAAATCTGGCACAAAGTCACCAAGGAAGCCAGGGTCAGAGATTGTGATGATTGGCGCGCCAGCGCGTAGCTGTTCATAAACTTCCGAATTAGTCCCAAGTTGAGCATTTGGAAAAACAGTTATGTTGATGCGCCCTTTTGAACGTTCTTTGACTTTCTCGACAAAATGCATAATTGCTTGGTGGACAGGTTCCT
>JAHEAU010000054.1:10046-16956 GCA_024642625.1 Lewinellaceae bacterium | reverse complement strand
TGAAGAATATTTTTATAAATCAAAATTCAGGAATAATTCGCGCAGGTTGGCGCATATTACTCTTTCTTTTCCTCCTTATAATTATAAATTTATCCATCACTTTTGTTGTTCGTGAAATTTTGGGAAGTCTCAAAGGGGGAGGTCTATTATGGTTTGTTCTGCTAGGGATATCGGCGACGTTGGCGGCATTCCTCGGTAGAAAATATATTGATAAGGAAAATTTTACCTCTCTTGGATTAAAATTTAATAGACATTCTATTTTTGATGTAATCATTGGTATTTTAATAAACGCTACGATTTTGACTGCAATGTATTTCACCCTCATATCATTGGGTCTAATTAAATTTGAAGGCTACAGCTGGTGGACAAAAAATTACGGTGAAAATGTAAATATTAATTCTACTGGTTTTTTGATTATGCTAGGTATGATACTACAGTTTGCTATTGTGGCCTGGTGGGAAGAAATGACGTTTCGTGGAATTATTTTACAAAATATCAGTAAAGGTTTGAGTCTTAAATGGGGTATAATAATTTCAACCATTTTATTTGGTTTAATACATATTGGTAATCCGAATGCTACTATTTTTAGCACATTTCTGATCATCATAATAACACTACAATTAGTTTATGCTTACCTGAAAACAGGTCAATTATGGCTTTCAATTGGACTTCACTTAGGTTGGAATTTTTTCCAAGCATCAGTATTTGGTTTCTCTTCTAGTGGTAATTCTTCACCTACTATGATAACGCAAAGTCCAATAGGTCCAGATTGGTTAAGTGGTGGTGCATTTGGTGCAGAGAACAGTGTTTTTGTAGTGCCTTTTACTTTGTTATCACTTTTCCTTATTAATTCTTATGTTGGGAAAACACACATATCTAAGGGTAATAAATTTTTCAAATTTTTAATTACTAATGAGAATTTTGTAATTCATCAACAAGGACCATCGAAAAACTAACATAGTATATAAGCGATAAGAAACGGCTCTTATACAAACGTTGAGGTAAATCGATTCGGACCTTGCCAATCTTCTCTTCCTTTTACCTGGAAAACTCATTTAAAAAATGGACATAAAAAAACCGCGCTCACAGTAGCAAGCGCGGTTCCATATCTGGTTTCAAGATATGGTTTGGGGTATTTTAGTTGCTGTAGTTCGGATTAGTCACGGCCTCCGACGAAATACATCACCAGGTAGAGCAACTGAACCAAAGCGGCCAAAGCGGCTGATACATAAGTCAAAGCTGCCCAGGTGAGGGCGTCTTTTGCACCAGTATATTCCTGGCCCTGGGTGACATTGGTGGTATCCAACCAGGCCAAAGCACGACGGCTGGCATCAAATTCGACCGGTAGGGTGATCACACTGAAGAGGGTGGTCACACCAAACGCGGCGATGGCGATCATCAGGATGATCGGACTGTTGAAGCTGGCGATCCCGACGATACCAAACATGAAGAGGTATTGCTGCAGGGAGGCCGAGATCTGGACAACAGGTACCAGAGCTGAACGCATTTTCAAAGCCGCATAGGCTTCTGCATGTTGGACAGCGTGGCCACATTCGTGGGCGGCAACAGCTGCAGAGGCAACAGAACGTCCGTTGTAGACATCCGGGCTGAGATTGACCGTCTTGGTCTGCGGGTTATAATGGTCGGTCAACATGCCTTCACCCTGGATGATCTTGACATCATGAATGCCATAGTGATCCAGCATCTGGCTGGCGATCTCCCGACCACTCATGCCGTTCTGGAGGGCGACTTTGCTGTAGGTAGCAAACTTGCTTTTCAGCCGACTGCTGATCAACCAGCCGATGCCGGCAAATACAATACTGATAACAATAAGTCCCATATACATAGGTCAACACATTTTTTGTTCTGGATACTAAACGGTTCAAGGTCCTGAATCGTTCGTGACTCAGGGTAGATTATCGACAAACGACGGATCAGGGGATCCGATCGAAGCCAGTGAATCGATGGAGTGCTTCGGGAATACGGATGCCGAAATTGTCCTGATTGTTTTCCAACAATGCTGCAACGATCCGGGCCAGAGCCAATGCACTGCCGTTCAGGGTGTGCGTCAGTTGGGTCTTTTTCTCATTTTCAGGGCGGTACCGAAGTTTCATGCGATGGCTCTGAAAGGTCTCGAAGTTGGACACAGAACTTACTTCCAGCCAGCGTTCCTGGGCGGCAGACCACACCTCGAAGTCGTAGGTGAGAGCAGAGGTGAAGCCCATATCACCACCACAAAGACGGAGGATGCGGTAGGGCAGTTCCAGTTTGTCGAGGAGACCACGGACGTGATTGAGCATCATGTCCAGAGTGTCATAGGAGCGATCCGGATGGTCCAGGACGACGATCTCTACCTTGTCGAACTGGTGGACGCGGTTCAATCCACGGACATCCTTTCCATACGCACCGGCTTCACGTCGAAAACAAGGGGTATACCCGGTGAGCTTGATGGGGAGGTCTTTTTCTTCCAGGATGACATCCCGGTAGATATTGGTCACGGGTACTTCTGCGGTGGGGATGAGGTAGAGGTCATCCTTTTCACAATAGTACATCTGTCCTTCCTTGTCTGGCAGCTGGCCTGTGGCCCGAGCGGATTCGGCATTGACCATCAGCGGAGGTTGGATCTCTTCAAAGCCGGCGACCCGGGCTTCTTCAAGGAAGAAGTTGATCAGTGCACGTTGGAGGATGGCTCCTTTGCCTCGGTAAAGAGGGAAGCCGGATCCAGTGATTTTGACACCTGTCGGGAAGTCGATGATGCCATGATCCTCTGCCAGCTCCCAGTGGGGTTTGGCATTTGGCGGGAGGTCGGGCATGGCTTTGGTCCAATCCTGGAAGACCTCATTGTCCTCGGGAGTCCGGCCACTTGGAACGGATTCATGGGGGATATTGGGCACAGAGATGAGGAGCTCTTCCAGATCGACAGCCGTTTTGTCCTGGTTTTCAAGAACCGTTTTCAGTGTTTCCTTATGGGCAGCAACCTCATCTTTCAGGGCATTGGCCTCTGCCATTTGCCCGGATTTGAACAGGTCGCCGATCTGCTTTGACAGCCGGTTGATCTCGGCCTGGATGTCATCTCCGGCGGCCTGGTGCTTGCGGCGATCGTCATCGAGCTGGAGGATTCGATCCACGATATCCAGATCCTGGAAGTGGCGTTTTTTCAATCCGGCGATGATGCGGTCTTTTTCCTGTCTGATCGTACTTGCTTGGAGCATAAGGTGCTTTTCTGAAAGAGTTTCAAAATTCCAATAGGAATAGCACAAAGATAGGCGCTCATCAAGGAATTATTCCTATCTTCGCAGCGCTGAAGAAGAGTTCTCACCTTCCCTCATCAATTCTGACCTGGATTTTACCTGGTTTTAGACCTCTGAGGAGCACCCACCCTGATAGTCCTCACATCGATTCGTAACGATACGTATCTCATTATTCCCACCTCTTTGATAACGATTATCTAACATCGTTTTTCCTATGTATGATATTTTGCAATTGAACGACATGCTCGTGAATGACCTTCGGGACATCGCTGAGAAGTTGGATCTGAAGAGCTACAAGCGGCTCACCAAGCAGGACCTGATCTACAAGATCCTGGACCAGCAAGCTATAGTCAAGACAAGTAAAACCAGTGGTGCATCCGGTGGCAAACAGTCCCAACCTCCGGTTGAAGAGATCGAGGAAGGTCGTTTGCGCAAACCTGCTCGCAAGTCCTCTACCTCTGATTCGGATGCGAAGGCCGACAAGCCTGCACTTCGTGGAGGAGCTCGCGAAAACACACGTGGCAAGTCAACATCGACTTCCAGCTCTGATAAGAAGAGCTCTGCGCGTGATCAAAAACCGAAGGAAGACGATCGGAAGCAGGAAGACAATTCCCGCAATGATCGCCGTGAATCAAATGATCGTCGGTCAGCCGGAGATCAGCGCAATAATGATCGTGATCGCCGGGATAGTCGTGACAACCGGGATAGCCGCGACTCACGCGACTCACGCGATCCACGCAATCAAGACAACCGCGACTCACGCAATCAAGATAGCCGGGATAGCCGCGACACTCGTGGTCGCTCCGAGCAGAATGACGGGGACCGTGATTCCCGAAACCAGGATAACCGGGGTCGCGACATGCGTGACAACCGGGGCCGCAACGAGCAAAATGATAACGACCGCGATTCACGAAATCAAGACACTCGTGGCCGTGATGCTCGTGATTCCCGTGACAGTCGCGATGCTCGTGACAGTCGCGACACTCGTGATGCCCGTGACAATAGGGATACCCGTGACTCACGTGATGCCCGTGACAATCGCAGCAGGAATGATGAGAATGATCGGGATCGCCGCTCCAATGACCGTCGGGATGATCGCCGGGATGAAGGACGCGACAGTTCGCCACGTGAACAGCAAGCGCCAAAGGAACCACCGGCGCCGAAATTGTCCGATTTCAATATTGACATAGATGGTCAGATCGACGCCGAAGGTGTATTGGAAATGATGCCGGATGGCTATGGTTTCCTACGTTCTGCTGATTACAATTATATCTCCTCACCGGATGACGTGTATGTATCGCCATCACAGGTGAAACTGTTTGGTTTGAAAACGGGTGACTCTGTCGAAGGACCTGTTCGTCCGCCAAAGGAAGGGGAGAAGTATTTTGCTCTGCTCAAAGTGACCAAGATCAATGGCCTTTCTTCTGAAAAAGTGCGTGATCGTGTACCCTTTGATTACCTGACGCCGCTTTTCCCGACGGAAAAGTTCAATTTGAACATGTCCACAACCGGGAAAGACAAAAGCACCCGTTTGATCGATCTGTTTACACCGATCGGAAAGGGTCAGCGTGGCTTGATCGTTGCCCAGCCAAAAACAGGTAAAACCTTCCTGTTGAAAGATGTGGCCAATGCGATTGCCAAGAATCACCCCGAGTGTTATCTGATCGTGTTGTTGATCGATGAACGTCCAGAGGAAGTAACAGATATGAAGCGTTCGGTTCGTGCAGAGGTGATTTCATCTACGTTTGATGAGCCTGCTGACAACCATGTGCGTGTTGCTGGCATCGTGCTCGAGAAGGCCAAGCGATTGGTGGAATGTGGATATGATGTCTGCATCCTGCTTGACTCGATCACCCGTCTGGCCCGTGCCTACAACACAGTAGCTCCGGCCAGTGGTAAGGTATTGAGTGGTGGTGTTGAGGCAAATGCGTTGCACAAGCCGAAGAAATTCTTTGGTGCGGCACGTAATATCGAGGGTGGCGGTTCACTAACGATTCTGGCTACGGCGCTGACAGATACAGGAAGCAAGATGGATGGCGTGATCTTTGAGGAATTCAAGGGCACGGGTAACATGGAACTGCAATTGGATCGGACTCTGGCCAACAAGCGATTGTATCCAGCTATCGATCTGACCAAGTCGAGTACACGTCGGGAAGATCTGTTGTTGGATCGGGAGACCTTGCAGCGGATGTTTATTCTACGGAACCAGTTGGCTGATATGCGGCCGGATGAAGCCATGGAATTCCTTCAGAAATACATGAATGGAACGACCAGTAATGAAGAATTCCTGTCGTCCATGAACGGGTAATTCCCGAAAATGATCGATTGATAAAAGAAAACACGCGAAGAGTATTGGAGAATTGGCCTGACCGGCTTACCTTTGCATTCGCTTTTTACCTACCTATTGGAATAAGAACTGCCGAAAATGAAAAGGACCTATCAACCGTCGAAGAGGAAACGCGCCAACAAGCATGGTTTTCGTGAGCGGATGGCTAGCAAGAATGGCCGTAAGGTGCTTGCACGTCGGCGGGCGGCTGGCCGTCACAAGCTAACTGTTTCCGACTCGAAGCACGTGAAGTAATGACGGTGGGTCCACTTTGACCCATGCAGCAATCTACACTGCGTTTTCCCCGTGTCGAACGGCTTAAAAGCCGCAAGCAAATCGGTCAACTGATTACAGCTGACTCGTCTTCGTTTATATATCCCTTCCGTATTGCCTGGATGATCCAGGATCTGGAAGGAGGCTATCCCCTCCAAAT
Organism: Lewinellaceae bacterium; assembly: GCA_024642625.1. Classification (GTDB taxonomy): domain Bacteria; phylum Bacteroidota; class Bacteroidia; order Chitinophagales; family Saprospiraceae; genus JAGNXB01. The sequence goes on along the minus strand of JAHEAU010000054.1, from coordinate 10,946 downwards.
TGCTTTTTCTGTACCCAAGCGCCGTATCCGGCAAGCTGTTGATCGCAACCCGATCCGGCGCCGGATGATCGAAGCCTGGCGGTTGCATCGTCAGCCACTGATCGACCATCTGCGGGAGGTCGGTCAATCCTGTCAACTTATTTTGATCTATTCTGGAAAACCGGAGGATGGGAACTATCCCACCATCGAGAAGGCTATCGGCAGGATCATCCGGGGTGTGATCCAGGATAATCTTCCGCCGTCACGGCCCAGGCCTGTGCGGAAAGGGCAAGGGGGGTGAGTCTGGCTCCTTGGTTGGTGTATCCCGATATTAGGGGTAGGATTCGGGTCTGCATGTTTGACTTCATAACCTCCTCAACTTATAACTTCCTGCCATGGCCAATAAACCCGCCAAAGCAATTGAATAAATTCCTTCGGAGATGATATGCGACCCCTCCGGGGTCGATTATTAAAAGGACAATTTTTTCTACAGACATGTGACCCCTCCGGGGTCATCCAGGAGCATGGCAGTTTTCTTCAAAACCTCATCACCTCCTCAACTCCCTCCATAACTCCTCCACGCCATAACTCCATAACTAAAATAGCCCTCTAAGAAAAGAAAGTAATGGAATTATTTCTTCGGGAAATTTACCCGGTATGCGGCAGCTAAAGCAGCCGTTACGAATCCTAGGTTTTCAGACTCGTCTTTAGTTGCAAACGGTCCTGATATTAGGAGGCAAAATTTCCATCATAAACTCATAAACGAATAAACCCATAAACGCCCTCCATAACTCCTTCACACCATAACTCCATAACGAATGAGGTCTTGTTTTGACGACAGATGGAAAATAAACTCATAAACCCATAAACGAATAAACCTCTCATAACCTTCCGCCATTGCCAATATACTGGCCAAAGCAA
>JAHEAU010000054.1:0-10036 GCA_024642625.1 Lewinellaceae bacterium | reverse complement strand
ACCTCCTCACCTCCCTCCATAACTCCTCCACGCCATAACTCCATAACGAAAATAGTCTCCTAAGAAAAGATAGCAATGGAATTATTTCTTCGGGAAATTTACCCGGCATGCGGCAGCTAACCGCCTTCGGCCGTTAAAAAGCAGCCGTTACGAATCCTAGGTTTTCAGACTCGTCTTTAGTTGCAAACGGTCCTGATATTCGGAGGCAAAATTTCCATCATAAACCCATAAACGCCCTCCATAACTCCTCCACACCATAACTCCATAACAAATACCCCCCCCGGTTAGTGAGGAAATAAAAGCTAAATCTTTAGGGAAATGATTAGGAAAAAATCAAGATTGATCTTCCTCCACCAGGGCCGTCACGGCCAGGGCATAACCGGCCAGGCCAAGTCCGCTGATCACCCCGCGACAAGCACCTCCGGTCAGTGTTTTTTGGCGAATCTCTTCGCGGCCATGAATATTACTAATATGGACCTCGATAACAGGCAGGTTGATGGAGCGGATGGCATCGGCCAATGCCATGGACGTGTGCGACAAACCACCCGGGTTGATGATCACTCCATGAAACCCATCGTGTTCAGCTTTATGCAACCAGTCAATCAGTTGACCTTCATGATTGCTTTGCTGCCAGGACAGGGTCTGGTCTGCGAATTGCTTTGCCATACGGATGGCCGCCTGATCCAGAGAATCATGGCCATAGATTTCTGGTTCGCGTTGGCCAACCAGATTCAGATTGGGCCCGTTCAGGATGAGGATGCGCATGATCAATTGGCCATTTCACTGAGGAATTTGATCCGGATCAACCGGATTTCCTCAATGGTAATATCGTCTTCTTTCAATTCGTGATAGGCGGTATCGATATCATCCGTTTTTGCCTCCATAAAGTAGTTGTAAATGTCCTCGCGAACGTATTCATCTACTTCATCTTCGATGCAATAATCCAGATTGACCTTGGTCCCGGAAGTGACGATAGCATCCAGTTCTTCGAGCAGGTCTTCCATGCTCAATGAATTGGTCTTGGCGATCTCGTCGAGCGGAATCTTACGGTCGATACCCTGGATGATGGTCACCTTCACCCTTGATTTATCGGCTACCGTCTTGACCAGGATATCGGTCGGACGGTCGATCTCATTATCCTCAACATATTGGCTGATCATTTCGAGGAATGGCTTGGCATAGCGCTGGGCTTTGCCGATGCTCACTCCGGAAATGCGGGCCATATCTTCCATCGTGACCGGATAGTGTGTGGCCATATCTTCAAGGGAAGGTTCCTGGAAGATGACATAGGGCGGAACCCCTTGTCGTTTGGCTTCGACCCGGCGGATGTCACGCAGCATTTGTAGCAACGTGTCATCCAGAACGGAGGTTTTTGCAGCTGATTCTTCCCAGTCGCCACCACCGCCATCAGCGTCAAAACGATGGTTGAGGGTGATCATAAAGGTGCCGCCCTTTTTCAGGAAGGTGTGCCCTTGGGGGAACATCCGCAACAAGCCATATTTTTCAATATCCTTATAAATGAAATTCTGCAGGAGGGCATTCCGGAGAATGGAGTGCCAGTACATTTCATCTTTTTCTTTGCCAGAGCCAAAGAGGGAATAAGTGGTAAATCCATAGTCCATCATCTCTTTAGTCGGACGTCCAAGGATGAAGTCGATTACTGTTTTGATCTTGTAGTTTTCCTTGGTTTCGACGATGCATTTTAGTGCGATTTTCAAGTCATCAGCTGCGTCGATCGATTCGCGCGGATGCTTGCAATTGTCGCACATCTTTTCGCAATTGGCGGCATCGAATTCTTCGCCAAAATAATGCAGGAGAAATTTTCGTCTGCAGGAGCTGGTTTCGACATAGCCGACCATTTCCTGCATAAGCTGTGCACCCAGTTCACGTTCGGCGACGGGTTTGTCACGCAGGAATTTTTCCAGGCGCAACATATCCTTGGGGGCGAAGAAGGCCACGCAATGTCCACCGAGACCGTCCCGGCCGGCACGACCCGTTTCCTGGTAATAATTCTCGATACTTTTTGGAATGTCGTAATGGATTACAAACCGGACATCCGGCTTGTCGATCCCCATCCCGAACGCAATGGTTGCTACAATGACATCGATGTCTTCCATGAGGAATTCATCCTGTGTTTTGCTTCGAACCTTGGCATCGAGGCCGGCGTGATAGGGCGCGGCTTTGATACTGTTGACGGTAAGAAACTGGGCAATCTCTTCGGCGGCTTTGCGGCTCTGCACGTAGATGATACCCGACTGGTTGCGGATCCCGCTAATGATCTCGATGATCTGGCGCAGGGTCTGTTCCTTTTTGCCTTTGGGGCGGATCTCATAAAAGAGGTTGTTCCGATTGAACGAGGATATATAAGTATGGTTGTCATCCATATCCAGGTTCTTGACAATATCGGATCGCACCTTTGGGGTGGCGGTAGCTGTGAGGGCAATGATAGGAATCTTGTTGTCGATCTCTTCAATCATATGCCGGATGCGGCGGTATTCCGGGCGGAAGTCATGTCCCCATTCGGAGATACAGTGTGCTTCATCGACAGCGACAAAGGAGATCTGTACAGATTTGAGGAATTCGATATTTTCTTCCTTGGTCAATGTCTCTGGGGCGACGTAGAGCATTTTGGTCTTGCCGGCCTTGATATCATCCTTCACTTCTCTCATCTGGATCTTGGTCAGCGAGGAGTTGAGGAAGTGGGCGACGGCATTTTCCTGGCTATATCCACGAATGGCATCGACCTGATTTTTCATCAGTGCGATCAATGGACTGATAATAATGGCCGTTCCCTCGATCATTAAAGCGGGCAATTGATAGCAGAGGGACTTACCTCCCCCGGTTGGCATAATGACAAATGTGTCATTGCCATCCAGCAGGTTGCGAATGATCGCATCCTGATCGCCTTTGAATTGATCGAAACCGAAATGATGCTGTAGCGCATCAATGAGTGTATCCTGAGTTGTTAAGGTGGGCATTCCAACGAATTAAACAGTATTTTTAAGCCTCATCCAAAAAGCGGGAGTCAGTAGTCCAATATAAGGGAAAGGCCTTATTCTAACAGCATTTCTGCAGAATTAGTTATGCACATCACAAAAAAAAGGGAAGAAAAACTCCTCATTTGAAATGGGGCACCAAAATTAGGGGAATGAAGGAAAATATGAAAGGAAGAATTCTGGAAATAGCACAAAAAACATTGGACATTGAAGCGCGTGCCATTGACGATCTGAAAGCGAGTTTGAATGATGATTTTGTGCGCACAGTGGAACTGATCCTGGATCTTCCCGGGCGGCTTGTTGTCACCGGGATAGGCAAGAGTGCGATTGTGGGTCAGAAGATTGTCGCCACATTGAATTCGACGGGTACACCAGCCTTATTTATGCATGCTGCTGATGCCATTCACGGTGATTTGGGAATGATCCGTCCGGATGATGCCGTCCTCTGTCTGTCGAAAAGTGGTGAAACCCCTGAAGTGAAGGTATTACTTCCTCTACTCAAACATCGGGTGAAAGCGTTGATCGGGATGGTCAGTCAGTCTGACAGCTACCTCGCACGTCAGGCAGATTTGGTTTTATTGACACCTATAAGTCAGGAAGCAGACCCCAACAATTTGGCGCCGACAACAAGCACAACAGCACAGATGGCGTTAGGTGATGCGCTGGCAACTGCCCTGTTGGATCAACGCGGATTTTCTCCCCAGGATTTTGCTCGTTTCCACCCGGGTGGATCCCTTGGAAAACAGCTTTATCTCCGAGTGGGTGATCTATATCCACTGAATGCCTGTCCTAAAGTCAGTCGAAACAGCACGGTGAGAGAAACCATCCTGGAAATGACCTCCAAGCGTCTGGGCGCCACCGTGGTTGTCGAAGACAACAAGCCCGTTGGCATTATCACCGACGGAGACCTTCGACGGATGCTTGAAATGGAACAGGAAACAAAACATCTGCGTGCAGATCAGATCATGACAGCAAGTCCCAAAACGGTACAAGCGGATGATCTGGCGGTTCAGGCCCTGGAAATTATGCGGGCCTTTAATATTACGCAGATCCCAGTATGTAATGGTGAAGCCTATGTGGGCATGATTCACTTGCATGATCTGATCCGGGAAGGGATTATTTAATAAGGAATGAGAAAGTGGCCCCGAGTGCTCGGGGAGGAACTTGCCCGGAGTCCTCGGGGTGGAATGCAGGAATGAGGCGTTATTTCGATATTGGGTTATTGGGTTATTTCGGAAGTCGGAAGACAAGGGCCGAAGACCGATGGCGGAGGGCCGAATCAACGAGGAACCAGGAACGAGGAATCAGGAATGAGGAACGAGGAATGAGGAATGAGGAATGAGGAACACTTTTCCGACCTTGGTTGTTTCTTTCCCATTGATTGTAAAAAATGATTGAATGATCTTTCCAATTGGTGATGACCAGGTACAAGGCGGCGATCCTCCTATTTTCAGTTATTCACTGATCGCTGCGAATATTGTTGTCTTTGTCGCGATGTATATGATGATCCCACCGGATGGGATCAATTCATTCTACATGACCTATGGATCCATCCCAGGTGAAATTATACATGGTCAGGATTGGTGGACGCTGGGTTCGAGTATGTTCCTGCATGGAGGCTTGATGCACCTGGTTGGAAACATGCTGTTTTTATGGGTTTTTGCCGACAATATTGAAGCGACGATTGGTCCCTGGCGTTTTCTGGTATTCTACCTTCTGGGCGGTCTCGTTGCCGGAGTGGCACATACCTTGTTCAATCCGGAAAGTATTGTACCAGCAGTCGGGGCCAGTGGAGCCATATCAGCAGTGTTGGGTGCTTATCTGGTGATGTTCCCGTCATCGCGCATCAAGGTGTTGATTCTGATCTTTTTTACATCCGCTTCTGTTCCGGCATTTTTATTCCTCGGATTCTGGATTGTCCAGCAAATGATCTCGGGCGTAGGTTCGATCAGTACGGTTGATCTCGACACGGGTGGCGTTGCGTGGTGGGCACATATTGGAGGTTTTGTCTTTGGAGTTCTGTCAGGTTTTTATTTTCGCACCTTGTTGAAACGCCGGGTCAGTGAAGTAGAATATTTGGTATAATCAAATAGGGGAACCACTTCACCGATCTGTCCGTTTTCTAAAATACTGCCAACCGTCTATCTTTACAAACAAAAATCGACACGATGACACAGGAGGAAATGGATCAATATTTTAAGGAAGCACATGAATCAATGGCTCATGCTATTGAACATTTAACGCATGAATTGCTAAAGATCAGGACGGGTAAAGCTTCCACTACGATGGTGAACGAAATTCTTGTGCCGTATTATGGTTCGCCTACGCCAATGAACCAAGTGGCGAATATTACGACTACAGATGCTCGTACCATTGCTATCCAACCCTGGGAAAAAAACTTGATCAGTGCCATTGAAAAAGCCATTTTTGAGGCCAATTTGGGTATTACGCCGATGAACAATGGTGAACAAATTATCCTGGGCATTCCTCCGTTGACCGAAGAACGACGGAAAGACCTGGTGAAACAGGCCAAGCATTTAGGCGAGGAGGCCAAGATCAGTATCCGTTCCACACGTCATAAAATGATGGATGCGATCAAGCATGCTGTGAAAAACGGCTACCCGGAAGATATGGGTAAACGTCGTGAAGCTCAAGTGCAGGATATGGTCAATGAATATTCAGGCAAGGCAGATCACGCTGTCGAAGTCAAGGATGCCGATATTATGACTGTCTAATTGCTTTGTTTGCACTAACCCGATTCGCCGGACAACCATCCGGATTTTCAAAAAACCGGAGGTGAAGTTCATCTCCGTCAAATACGGCATACGAGCAATAGTGCAACCAGTCACCCAGATTGACATAGCGGGAGTGGCCGTTGGATAACGTAATATCCAGTGGCAGGTGGCGGTGTCCGAAGATGTAATAATCGATATCGTTCGTCTGCAAGGACTCTTCACAATAATGGACAAGCCATTCCTTTTCTTTTCCCAGATACAGTTCGTCGCCCCGGGTCACTTCTCGACTTTGACCGGAGAAAAAACGCATCAACTGGATGCCTAAATTGGGGTGCAATCGGGCAAAGAGCCATTGACACACAGGATGGGCAAAGACTTTTTTAATGAATTTGTATCCGTGATCACCCGGACCCAATCCATCTCCGTGACCGATTAAAAAGGTCTTTCCGCCGAATGTTTGACGAATGGGTTTACGAAAAACCGGTATACCCAATTCATCTTCAAAGTACCCAAACATCCACATATCGTGGTTGCCGGTAAAAAAGGTAACTGGCAAGCCGCGATCACGCAGCTCTGCCAGTTTTCCCAACAAACGCAAATAGCCTTTTGGAATGACGGTTTGATATTCAAACCAATAGTCAAACAGGTCGCCGACAATATAAAGTGCTTCCGCATCCTCGGCGATCTGGTCCAGCCAGCGAACGATCTTCTTTTCGCGCTCGAGACTGCTTGTAGCCCCGGCGACTCCCAAATGAAAATCAGATGCAAAATAGATTTTTTTCATACCCAACGGTCAGGCAAAGGTACGTTGCATCACCCGACAAAGCGGGGATCAGCGGCCATTACCTCACCACAGTTTGAACAGGTACGCATGTCTTCGCTACCATAATATTCACGGAACCGAGGCAAGAAATCCTTTTCAATATTTTCCAGATGAAAATATGATTCGTGCAGTTTTTCATTGCACTTGTCACAAAACCAAAGCAAGCCATCGGTGTTTTTTTGCTGGCGTTTGCATTCGATCACCAGGCCAATGCTCCCTTCTGAACGCATAGGTGAATGAGGTGTGCGTGCTGGTAAAAGAAACATCTCTCCTTCCCGAATAGGAATATCGACAGCTTTTCCATCTTCCTGGATGCGGACGTTGATATCTCCTTCGATCTGGTAAAAGAGCTCTTCGGTTTCGTTGTAGTGGTAGTCTTTCCGGGCGTTGGGTCCAGCGACGATCATGACGATATAGTCGCCTGCATCGTGGTACAGATTACGGTTGCCTACAGGAGGTTTCAGTTCATGACGATGTTCATCGATCCAAGCTTGCAGGTTGAATGGTCTGCGAATTGCCATAAGCCAGTCAGGTTTAGCGATATTTACCGGTAAGATAAACAAAATCAAGTACGCATGAATCTGGATTTGACGGGAAAACGTGCCCTTGTCGGGGGAGGAAGTAAAGGACTGGGACTGGCCAGTGCAACGGAGTTGGCCCATTTGGGCGCCACGGTGACATTGGCATCACGTACAGAAGATGACCTCAAGGAAGCCATCTCGAAGCTCCCGACACCAAAAGGACAGCAACATGATTATCTGGTTCTGGATTATGATCAACCGGAGTCGGTGCGGGTCGCGGTGCGGAAACGCCTGGAACAAACAGCCTTCCATATTTTGGTGAATAATACTGGTGGGCCTCCTGCAGGACCGATCCGACTGGCCGATGTCCAGGAATTTGAGGTGGCTTTTCGGCGTCATTTGGTGGTCAATCAGATCCTCAGTCAATTGCTCATGCCGGGTATGCGGGCGGACGGATATGGTCGGATCATCAATGTGATATCTACTTCGGTGAAGCAACCTTTGGCGGGATTGGGTGTCTCGAATACAATACGAGCTGCTGTGGCCAACTGGGCGAAAACGCTGGCTACCGAAGTTGCACCGTTTGGGATCACAGTGAATAATGTATTACCAGGGGCGACAAATACGGAGCGACTGGAATCCATTATCCGGACGAAGTCAGGTAAGTCTGGGTTGAGTGAAGAAGATACCATTATCGCTATGGAAGCCGAAATTCCACTTGGGCGATTTGCCCGGCCAGAGGAGTTTGGTGCTGCGGTGGCTTTTCTGGCTTCACCAGCCGCGGGCTATATTACAGGTATCAATATGCCTGTTGATGGCGGACGGACGGGGTGCTTGTAAGTAGACCAAATGAGGGTTGTTTGTTTCGGGTAGATTTACTGAATCTCCTGGATAAATAATATTCGATCAAGAGATATCAGGAATGTTAACAAAGCAATATATTTGAATAAGGTTTTCTGAGCAGGTGCTCCAAGGGTCAAGTAGATACTACTGCGCCGGTATTTCGTATTCATTTTGATGGTTTTTAGTTGATTCAAAGAATTCAGCATTGGATTCAAAGGGGATGCTATTGCCTTTATGTTCTTGGAATTTCATGGTTTTTCCAGCCAGTTTTTTTCAAGCATGACTTCTTGTGCCAATTAGAAAGCTATTCTGCGTAAAATTAAATCAATTCATAATCTCACTTTTTTCAAGTGATAAAAATTAGAAATGATGAAACCAATGAAACCAATAAGCTTTTCATTTTTCATGATTTTCTGGCTTTTCCCTGTTTTTGCGAATTGCCAGATTATTGATTCTTCTGTCATAAAAAGTATTGACAGTTTGTTGCTTTCATGCAATGGTCATACTGTTAAATATGAGTTTGATGCAGCAGTTGAAAATCTTTTGGCAGCCGAACAATTGGCCATCTCCAAATTTGGTAAACAGTCGATCTACTATGGAAATTGTTGTCATTTCCGCGGTCAAATGTTGAATTTTCAAGGAGAATATGAATCTGCAAAAAAATGCTATATGGAAGCAGTGGAAATTAAAAAATCATTGCTAGGAAGCGACAATTTAATATATGCAAATTCATTATTCGGACTTTCTGGAATTTGCCACAATTTAGGGGAATATGATACGGCACATTCTTACATGAATAGTGTAAAAGAAATCAGAGGTAAACTACTTGAAAATACACATCCTGATTATATTAAATGTATAATCGGCCTTGCTGTAGAAAATAAATTTATGTATAAATATAAAGAATCTGAGACATTTTATCTTGAGGCATTGAATTTGGTTGAGTCGTCCACTGGCAAGACTGGGAATAATTATATTTATTTACTAAACAGTATTGCAGATCTATATTCTAGAATAGGGGAGTTCAAAAAATCGGAGACTTCATACGAAGAACTGATCCAGATTATGAAAAATAATCCAACATCCAATCGTGGAGACTATGCTTTGATATTGGGCAATTATGCAGTGCTGTGTCGGGAAATAGGTCAATATGAAAAATCAGAATCGTTTTTTCTCGAATCGATAGCCATTCAAGGAGATGTGCTTGGAAAAGAACATTCATCATATGGCAGAAGTCTTATGAATTTGGCAAATTTATATCTTCATTCAGGTCAATTAAAAAAGTCTGAATCGATAAACCTCGAGGCACTAGCCATCTTGGAGAAATCGCTCGGAGAAGAGCATCCAAATTATATCTCATGTCTTTCTAATTTAGGAACACTTTATAGCAATATGGGCCAATATGAGAAGGCTGAGCTTATATACCTCGAAGTTATGAACCTTCGTGAAAAAATATTAGGAAAGGAACATCCAGCTTATGCACAGAGTCTGAATAATCTGGCAATTCTGTATAATGAAATTGGCAATTACGAAAAAGCCATACCCATTCTCATTGAAGCATTATCAATCTTGGAAAAAGTGCAGGGAAAAAAGGATAATCTTTATGCAGTTGGAATATTTAATCTTGCAAGTTTGTATTTGAATTCGGGCCAATATGAAAAAGCAAAACCACTTTTCCTCGAAGGATTACCTATAAATGAAGAATTATTTGGGAAGGAAAGCCCTGAATATGCCCAAATCTTATCGAGCCTGGCCACTCTGTATCGGGATATGGGTCAATCTGAAAGAGCAGAGCCAATGTACCTTGAAGCGATAGCTATACAGGAAAAGGTCATGGGAATAGAACATCTGGTTTATGCATCCTCAATAATTAATCTGGCAATCCTGTATAGGAATATGGGCCAATATGAAAAAGCTGAATTGCATTATCTCGATGCCAAGGCCATTCGGGAAAAAGTGGGAGGAAAGCAACATCCTGATTATATCGAAAGCGTCAACAACCTTGCAGGTTTTTATGAAACCCAATATCGTTATGATGAGGCTCTTGAACTAATGACTGAGGCACAGGAATTGGGTCAGTCAAGATTAGCCGGTAATGCATCATTTCTCTCTGAACAA
>JAHEAU010000274.1 GCA_024642625.1 Lewinellaceae bacterium | reverse complement strand
GATTGAAACAGTGATGATAACTATTCCGTTGTCAAAAATGGATGTTTATGGGTTTATTCGTTTATGAGTTTATGTCCTAATGGTCGCCAAACGAGGGCCTCATTAGTTATGGAGTTGAGGAGTTATGGAGGAAGGTTATGAGGTTATGAGGGAAATTTTGCCTCTTTTCCAGGTTGTAAATGGTAGTCGAGGAGAGAAAGTCCATTTACAATAATGTAGCCATGAAGGGGCGCAATACATCAAGTAGATGCTTGCCCGCCGAAGGAGGGAGTTTGGAGTTATGGAGGGAGATTATGAAGAAAGCTACCATGGTCTGGATGACCCCGGAGGGGTCACACGTCTGTAGAAAAAATAGTTCATTTAAAAATCGACCCAGGAGGGGTCGCATGTCATCACCGAAGGAAATTATTCAATTGCTTTGGCCGGTATATATGCCAGGGCAGGAATTTTGAAGTGGTGGTGGATATGAGGGGTTTATTGGTTTATGAGTTTATTCGTTTATATTATCTTATCCCAATGAAGAATCCCAGATCCCGAATGCTCTGGCCAGCTGGTGAATTATCTTTTCCTCCAAAAACATTAATGACACGTATAGGAACTCCGTTTGTCAAATACAAATGACCAAAGACCAGGTTAAACTTGAGTCATTTGTTTGAATGAGTGAAATAATAATGACGATAATATTTTTCACCAACTCTCTAAACGAATCCAATTTAGCCCGGGGTTTTAACCCTGGGTTTTGGTTGTTTAAACGAGAAGGAAACCATTTTAATGGTATTAACCTGGATGTCCGCGTCTGGATTTTAGACGCACCACCCTTGCCCTGGCCGCGCAGGCCTAGCCGGCGTTGCCTGTCCGCCAGCCGGCGATGAGGCGATGCCAGAAATGAAATCCAGATAGCAAAATTCACTTCGACTATAAAGAGTAGAACACTGCACCTCCGTTAAAGGCAATGCCCATCTGAAATACTGAGGACATATTTTTAGATAGTTGAAGCTTTAGATTTTCACCTTAACGCCTTCTTTACAATATCCAAACAGGTTGACTGGTTATACCCACTAAACCACAGCCTATTCCGCACCGCGACACTAATGATCCAGCTTATGATCTTCAGTGTGATGGTTTGTTTGAGTGGCATTTGGGCGAGTGCGCCAACCAGCGGGTGCCAATCAGGGAATTGCCTGAATGGCGAGGGTGTATATCTCTTTTCAAGCGGAGCCCGATATGAAGGCGCCTTTTTCCTTGGGAAGCGACAGGGCCAGGGCAAACTGTCCTTGTCCAACGGAGTCGTTTATCAGGGCCATTTTGACCGTGATTATCGCGAAGGCGATGGGCGGCAAACCGACCCTGACGGTTCCGTCTATACAGGTCAATTTCATCGAGACCGCTTCCATGGAAAGGGAATAATGACCTATGCAGACGGGAGCGTCTATCGGGGAGAATGGGATTCTGGCAATCGTCATGGGCAAGGCCTTTTTGTCGATCATCAAGGGAAGCGAATGGAGGGAAGTTGGGTTAAAAATGAATATCAGGGTGCCCAAAAAATAATTGTTGATGTGGCCACTTCTTCTGCATTTTCCACACCTCTAAAAGATCAGGAGCCCGTAGTCGATGTCAGTTATACACAGCCATCCACAGCCGGTTTACGCTATACTTATCAGGATGGAAGCATCTTTGAAGGAACGCAGGTCAATGGTCTGCCTGAGGGCTCTGGCACCTGCCATTATGCAAATGGCGACTACTATTCAGGTGGCTGGTCACACCATGCCCCTCATGGTGAAGGGACCTTGATGATGACGGACGGTCGTCGATTACAAGGACGCTGGGTGTATGGCCGGCTTCATAAACTGACGGCATCTACACAACCCATCGACAAAATCAAGGTCCATCCGGTGCAGGACGATCGGGTTCGTATTTGGGCGGTTGTCGCCGGCGTAGCTCCCTATCAACATATGCCTGCCCTGGACTACCCCGATGATGATGCGTACCAGATGTTCGCCTTTCTTCGCAGCCCGGAAGGAGGTGCACTCCCTGATAATCAAATCCGATTATTGATCAATGAAGATGCCACCAGGGCCAATCTCGTGAAGGCAATCCAGACCATGTTTGGTCAAGCTGACGAAAATGATGTGGTCCTCTTTTATTTTAGCGGACATGGACTGGACGGCGCCATCCTGCCCTCCGACTTTGATGGATTTGACAATCGCCTGTTTTATTCAGAATTGACGTCACTTCTGGATGCCAGTCATGCCAGGCAAAAACTGGTCATCACAGATGCGTGTTATTCCGGATCGCTCCTGGCGGCAAAAGGTCAATGCGACCATGTGGAAGATCAACTTTATATAGAACTGGAAAAGTCGTCAGGAGGCACTGCCCTCCTGATGAGCTCGCAACAGGAGGAATATTCTCTTGAAGACAAAGGTTTGCGTGCCGGGGTCTTCTCGTATTATCTCCGGCAGGGATTGAAGGGGCAGGCGGATCTGGATGGAGACAATGTGGTACGCATCGGCGAATTATTTGCGTTTGTCCGATCCAAAGTCAGAGATCGAACGAAACAACGGCAAACCCCCGTATTGAAAGGTGCCTTTGATGAAAACATGCCTCTGGCCTACCTTCGGCCACGTGGATAGGCCTATCTTTGTACGATGCGGTTGATTCTGACCCTCTTTACACTCCTGATTGGAACTTCCTGCCTTCAGGCCCAATGCATATCTGGCGACTGTCGGAATGGCCGGGGTATCTATGTCTACCCCTCAGGCGCGAAATATATCGGCGACTTCAAAGATGGCGAGATTCACGGTATAGGAACCTGTTATTATACAGATGGGAGCAAGTATCAGGGCGAGTGGAAACATCGCTATCCCGATGGAAAAGGGAGTAAAACGTATTCCGATGGATACAAGTATAACGGTGTCTGGGCCAAGGGTAAACCCGTTGATGAGGACGGTAAAGCCATGGAAGAATATGTGGTCGCCAATATGGAAGAAGAGAATGATGGCACAGACATCCAGTCGGGATGTATTGCCGGTGATTGTGAAAATGGTCTTGGTACGTTTGCCTATCCGGATGGCAGCAAATACGATGGTCAATTTGTGAATGGCAAATTGTTTGGACTGGGTACCTGGTACTATGCCAATGGGGATAAATATGTCGGTTCCTTCCGGAATAATTTTCCCCACGGGAAGGGCACCTTGTATTCAGCAGATGGCGATCAAACGCAAGGTGAATGGCGGGATGGTGAATATGTCGGTTTGACTCAACCCGATCAGATCAAGGTAGGTTGCATTGAAGGCGATTGTGTGGAAGGCGTTGGAACCTTTGTCTATCAGGATGGATCTGCAACGTATAAAGGTGAGTTTGAACGCGGCCGGCCAGCGGGGCAGGGGAGTGTGACCTTTATCAATGGTGATCGTTATTCTGGTGAATTTGATGAAGGCCAGTTCAATGGTCGGGGTACCTTGTACAAGCGGGATGGAACCGTGATTCGGGGTCAATGGAAATACGGACAATACCAGATCCTCGCCGAGGAAGAAGCTGAGCTATTGGCTGAACGCGGAGTGGATACAGGAGCTGTGCAGGTCAATGAGCCAATGGTGCATGCCCGACCAAGAAAAGTGTGGGCAGTTGTCGTCGGCGTTGCTGCATACAATCATATGCCTGCATTGCGGTATACTGACGATGATGCCTATCGGGTTTATGCCTTTTTAAAGAGTCCCGAAGGCGGCGCACTCCCGGATGATCAAATTCGAATTCTGGTCGATGAAGAAGCGACTCTGGATCATATTCGTGAAACCATCCAGAATCTGTTTTCTCAAGCAGGTTTGGATGATTTGGTTTTACTCTATTTTTCTGGTCACGGGGTGAAGGGCGCTTTTCTGCCATTTGATTTTGATGGCTTCAATCGCAAACTGCAGCATGAGGAGATCGGCGAGTTACTTCAAAACAGTCCCGCTCGATACAAGATCTGCTTTGCCGATGCGTGTCACAGCGGTGGCCTCTTTGCCGAGCGGTCAGCTTCTGTTGAGCCTCAAATTGTAAATTTCTATCAAGATCTGTTCGAAGCCGCACAAGGCACGGCAATAATAATGTCTTCCAAGTCAGAAGAAACCTCGCTCGAATCCAGCGGTTTGCGCCAGGGGGTGTTCAGCCACTTCCTGATCCGCGGTCTGAAGGGAGAAGCCGATTACAATGGAGACAAGCTTGTCAGTATCCAAGAGCTTTACGATTACATCTACGTCAACGTCCGTGCCTATACCGGCATGCGCCAAAGTCCCGTGATCAAAGGAAATTACGATCCGCAGATGCCGGTGTCGGTATCATCGCAATAGGGGAGTTTAATTTGGGTTTTTACGTTGGGGAGGGTGTCATTTGGGCTGGCGTTTTGCGGCTAAAAGAAGTTGGCGATTTGCACCACAAATGTTGATGCGGGAGGTCAAAATCCTTTATAAGCCCCTTTTCCGGGAGGTTAATCTCCAGAAT
>JAHEAU010000273.1:3524-4496 GCA_024642625.1 Lewinellaceae bacterium | reverse complement strand
ATTTTGATGGAGCCAAATATACTGGAGAACGCATTGTCATTAAGGGCTGTTCGGATCACCCTGTGCCTCCTTTTGCGTATGCCTTGTTGACGGCCAAGTTGCAGCCCTATGCGCAGAGCATCCTGTTTGGGGAGCCTTGTTCGACGGTGCCGATTTTCAAGCGGCCGAGAGAGGTAGGAGTAGAGGGTAGAGGGTAGAGAGTGGGGAGTAGAGGGTTATTTCGTGATTGGGTTATTTCGAAAATCAATTTCTAGGATCGAATACCGAAATCAAAGCGTGGATTTGTAGAGGTGACTTTAGTCGCCTTGCAGAAACTTGCCGAAGACCGAAGACCGAATATGAGTGGAGAATTGAGAGTAGAGGGTGTTGAAAAAAGTCTGAAATTGAAAATTGAAAGTCGAAAATCAGTTTATAGGACCGAACGCCGAAGACCGAACACCGAACACCGTCTTTCAAGTTGCATAATCTACATTCTACGAAACTCAAGCGAACCGCGAAGGGCGAAAAGCGAACCGCGCGCTAGCCAACCCGCTATTTTTCAGCGAATTCGCTAGAAAAGGGCTTGGCTTTTTCACAAGCTTTCCATATCTTTGCAGCCGTTTTTTAACTAAGTCATTTAATTACTTACACAAGACATGCGTCATTACGAAGTCACTTTCATCGTAGATCCAGTACTGTCGGGCGATGAAATCAAAACGACAGCTCAGACTTATCTCGATATGTTGCAGCAAGAAGGCTGCACGATCGTGCATAACGAAGAGATGGGGTTGCGCCAGTTGGCCTATCCCATAAAGAAGCGGAATTCCGGAGTATACTACTGCGTTGAGTTCTCATCTGAAGGCGGTGCTTTTATCCCGAAGGTCGAGCTGGCATTGAGCCGGGACGAACGGATCATGCGTTTCCTCACGGTTGCGCTTGACAAATTCGGTATCAAGTACAATGCAGACAAACGTGCAGGCCTCATCGGCAAGA
>JAHEAU010000273.1:0-3514 GCA_024642625.1 Lewinellaceae bacterium | reverse complement strand
CGCAACTGTCGAAGGCGAAGGTGTAGCCACGAAAAAGGCTGAACCGAAGCCAGAGCCGAAGCCGAAGGCTGAGCCTATAGCTGCCGCACCTGTATCTTCTCAAGAAGAAGAGTAACCTTCAGTTTCACCTTCTAAAACAAAACGAACATGGCTTCAAGAGATGATATCAAGTTTCTAAGCAATCCCAAAATCGGACAAAAGCGGACCAAGTATTGCCGTTTCCGGAAGTTCGGGATCAAGTATATCGATTATAAGGATCCGGAATTTCTGGTCCAATTCGTTAACGAGCAAGGTAAGCTGCTTCCTCGCCGGATCACGGGTAACTCCCTGAAGTACCAGCGGAAAGTATCTTCTGCAATCAAGCGTGCACGTCACCTGGCTATCCTGCCATTCGTGACTGACTTGCTCAAATAATTGTGAACCCGGTTAATACCCCGTATCATGGAAATCATACTTTTAAAAGACGTCGATAATGTCGGCGATAAGCATACGATCATCAAGGTCAAGGACGGCTTCGGTCGCAACTATTTGATCCCTCAAGGCCTTGCTTTGGTAGCCAATTCTACCAACCGCCGGAAACTTGACGAGATCATTCGTCTGGATGATTTAGTGGAATCCAAGCGATTGGATGTATACCAGGACATGGCGAAAGTACTTGCCGGAGCAACCCTCCGTATTGGTGCCAAGGCCGGTACAAGCGGCAAAATCTTCGGAAGTGTAAACAATAGCCAGCTGGCTGCTGCGATCAAGGAGCAGTTCGAACTGGAGATTGAGCGCCGGAAGATTGAGATACCAGAGGAAGTGAAAACTCTCGGCACCTACACAGCCAACATTAACCTCCATAAAGAGGTGAAGGCGACTGTGACCTTTGAAGTAGTCGAGGACCAGTAAAGCAGGACCACAGACTCACCGTAAAAGCCGTCTGCCATTATTTTGGCAGACGGCTTTTTTTTATATCAGGATTGGACTCCTAACCGAACATGCGTTCCTAATGTAACGTCCCTTCAAACTTCGAGTTTCCAGCAAGCCATTATTTAGGGTCGAACCTGGTGCCTGATCCGGAAATGCCAGTCATTGATCCTTAAAATCCAGTCAGTTCAAAGTTCAGGTTGACACTTTCAGTGCCTCCGAACTGGTCCCTTCGAATTGTACTATCCGGGCAGGAGACAACAGCCTTGTTCTTGACTTCAGCAGGCAAATACGTTTTGTGTCGCTAGCCATTGATCTTTGCAGGATGCTTTGTAAGAAGATCTTCGCCTTTACATCAGCCCACCTGGGCTTTCTTGTCTGGTCTATACAAGATGGTGATAATTCGACGATTGACAGGATGGTGTCAGTGGCGGATGAACTGGTTCCATTCTCCAGGTTGTCACCAACATTCATGGCAATGTATTGTCGGTTTTATTGATGGATCGTTTTTGTCAGTTTCATATCCAGGAAGGATTCCTTTTGACAACTCATCATCATCAGGCTGAGTAACATGCCCAAAAAGAGTGGCCATGAGATGGATTGGACATGCGTATGCACAATAGGTGATTTAGATGTTAAAAAAGATGAATGAGAAAAAACCGGCGATCATTCTGTGTTTCACTTATAGATGTTACCACCTTCAAATTCTGTGACTATATTTCATCAGAATTCCATAGTATTGGGGAAGATGCATGCCTCATTTATGGGGGATACTACCGTTGACTATTAGATCGTTCCTCAATAAATCATCCATCCTATGCAGGTCGTCCAATTTTTTTTCATCCTGTCTATGTTCATCCTTTCTTGCGGACAATCGTCTTCAGATGGTGGAGATCGTGTTCAGACCGAAATGGCGCCATCTGCCTCCATGGAAAAAATGGCCGCGGATGAATCGAGTGCACTTCCGCGAAAAAAGATTCGAAATGGCAACTTGCGGCTTCGCGTTGAGGATGCACGTTCCGCTGCTGAAAACGTCCGACAAAAAGTGCTTGCCGCAGGAGGTGAAATCCAGGACGAACAGGAAAACAGTTATGATCGGACTCAGGAGATTTATCTGACTGTTCGGGTGCCAGCCCAATTGCTCGATAGTGTCATGTCAGATCTGTGCAATCAGTCCGGTAAGGTTGAAAATCGGTCTGTAAGTGAATCCGATATCACGGAGGTTTATTACGATACGGATGCTCGGCTCATCCAGAAACGTGCCCTGGAGAAACGATATCTGGAAATCCTTCAGCAAGCAAAAAATGTGGAGGATATGCTCGCTATTGAACGGGAGCTCAACCAGGTTCGCAGTGATATTGAAAGCATGGATGGTCAGATGCGGTCATTCGACAAGCAGGTGGCCATGAGTACACTGGCCGTGTCTCTGGTGACTGTTGAATCGGGTGTCAATAATTTCTTTGGGGAGTTCGGCGATGCCATTGGACGAGGGTGGACACATTTGCTTGAATTCCTCCTTTTTCTTGCCAGTGGCTGGGCAGTTATCCTCTTTGTCGGTGCATCATTCTGGCTATTGCGATGGTGGCGGAGAAGTCGCAGATAAGTCAACTAAAATGATCGGGCATCAATAGCTCATGCCACTTCCATGCTTCTTGAGCCAACGTTCGGCTTTTTGATAGTCTGGCATGGCTCGTGATACTTGTTTCCAGAATCGATCTGAATGATTCATTTCGACGAGGTGGGCGAGTTCGTGAATGATGACATAATCCAGCACGAAGGCCGGCGCAAATAAAAGGCGGGTTGAGAGATTGATATTGCCCTTACTGGAGCAGGAGCCCCAATTGGAATGGTTGTATTTGAGTTGGACGGAGGTGATGCTCTTCTGAAAATGTTGCTTGTTCAAATCATGTACCCGTGTGGTGACTTCAGGTAAAAAATCAGCGCCGACGATACGGCTGAGTAATTTTTCAATGACGGGTCCGAGCTGGATGTCGGTGGCCCCGAAAGGTACTTTAAAAACGAGATTCCGTTCCGATCCCAATTTTCCTGTGACTGTCTTCCGGTCCGATTCATAAATGAAGCGGATCACATACCGTCGGGTGCCCACTTCCAAGACCTGGCCATGGCGATAAATTTTTGGGCAAAATCGTTCATGTCGGTCAGGATGTTTGTCCAATTGATCAATGATCCATTGCTTGAACGTGCGAATCTGTTTCTCCTGATCCGACTCGGAAATAAACAATGATATACGAAGAATAGCAGATGCTTTTCCCAGGGCGACCCGGCTATTTGGTCTGGCCTCCCGGAAGACGATGACGGGTACGCGAAAGCCATTATGTTCGAGGACATAATTTGCCTTGGAGGGTGTCGGTTGTATCTTTTTACGCAATGTATTCAGGAGTCCCATACTGGTGCAAACATAGGGAAGGAAGTTGGTAGAGAGTAGAGAGTAGGGAGTGGAGGGTAGAGGGTGTTATTTCGTTATTGGGTTATTTCGTTATTTCGAGGGATGAGGGATGATGAACCAGGGATGAGGACCTGCATCTCGGTTTCGTTCATTTGTGTTTAGAATTTGGAATTTGTTTGTGTTTTGGCATTTTGCATT
>JAHEAU010000001.1 GCA_024642625.1 Lewinellaceae bacterium | reverse complement strand
GGATATGAAATCCAGGAGCGGCGCGTATCCATCGATGAAATCGTAGAAGCATACAAAGCCGGTAAACTACAGGAAGCCTTCGGCGCAGGCACCGCAGCTGTCGTTGCCCATGTATCCCGAATCAAATATGGAGATCTCATCATGGACCTGCCACCTCTCGAGGAACGTCATGTCGGTGAAATGGTTAAAAAAGAAATCAATGGCATCCGTTCCGGACGATTACAAGATCGACATGGATGGATTGTTCCGATCAAACAACATGAGTTAGTTTGAAACTAAAAAAGGCGCTGTTAAACAGCGCCTTTTTTTATTCGACATATTTCGATTGCTCCTGAATCGAACTGTCCATCCAATACTTTCCTTAAGTTTTGGAGACTCCATTATTCGGATGGCATGGTGGGTTTTTCATTTGCTAACGGAATTTGTGAAGACGCTTCAATTACAGATCTAAAACCATCGATTAGCCTTGGCCATACTGCAATTGTTCAGGTAATAGCTTTTCTCTCTTATCTGAGTAATAAGAGTGCTTAGAACTTCCTCGAATACAACATACTCACCTAAAATGCTGGGGGAACAGGTTTATTCTCAACGATGCTTTCTATTCGCTCGATCACCTCGGGCGTCAACGAACCGACCACCTCAAAGGATGTCAGCGTTTCATCCAACTGTTCGGGGCGGCTTGCACCGAGGATAACTGTTGAAACATTTGGGTTCTTCAGGCACCAGGCAATTGCCAAACGAGGAAGTGAAACTCCCAACTCATCCGCCAAGCCCTTCAATGCGCGAACCTTGGCAAGTTTTTCTTCATCCATACTTCTTTCCTTCAACCATTCAAGGCCTTCCATTCCCAACCTGGTTCCTTCTGGAAACTGATCCAGGTATTTTCCGCTCAAAACACCACTTCCCAAAGGCGACCATATGGTCGTGCCCAATCCAAGCGTTTTATAGATTTGGCTGTATTCATTTTCCACCTTTTCCCGATGAAACAAGTTGTATTGTGGCTGTTCCATCGTTGGGCCAATCAAATGATGTTGTTGAGCAACCATATGCGCCTCCATGATCTCTTGCGCAGACCACTCTGAAGTGCCCCAATACAAAATCTTACCTTGATCAAGGAGGTGATTCATTGCCCGAACAGTTTCTTCTATCGGAGTATGTTTATCTGGCCGATGACAGAAGTACAAATCCAGGTAGTCGACCTGAAGACGACGCAATGCAGCGTGACATGCCTCAAGGACGTGCTTCCGATTCAAGCCCGTTTGATTGGGCAAACTTCCACCATCGCCAAAGAAGACTTTAGATGAAACGACATAGGAAGACCGATCCCAATTCATCTTTTTGAGTATCTGACCCATGACAACCTCAGATTGACCCCGGGCATATATCTCTGCATTGTCAAAGAAATTGACTCCACGATCGTAAGCCAAGGCCATTAATCGTTCGGCTGTATTATCCTCGATCTGCTTGCCAAAAGTTAACCAGCTTCCCAATGAAAGGGCACTGACTTGAAGACCAGATTTTCCAAGATATCGATATTGCATATGTTTGTTATTTCCTATTTCAGCTACTTAACTCATCAACTGACGACTTGGTTGAAATCACACTGCTTTTTCATAATATTCATCTGATGACTTCTCAAAAAGACAACCGTATTATTCGGCATTGGCTCCAAACCTGGGATGAATTGATGGCCCAAGTTCAACATTTTACACCTGAATCTATCATCCAATCACCGGATCAAGGATCTTGGTCGGTTCAGCAGGTCATTCAACATTTGGCATTATCAGAGAATTTGTCCCTGCAGTACTTGAGGAAAAAGACATTGGATCCATCAACTATACCTCAAAAAGACTTCAGTTATCCGATTCGAAAAGCCCTGTTGTATCTCTACCTTGCTAGTCCGTTTAAATTCAAGGCCCCGGGTATTGTGTCGGACAACCAATTTCCGAATGAACATTTTGAGTCAACTTTGGATGGTCTCAAAGCCAACCAGAAAGAACTATTGAACTTTCTTGCAAATCTGCCTGCTCAGGCAAGAACAGGATTGGTCTATCGTCATCCCATCGCCGGCCGTTTGGATCTGGATGGTATGTTCCAGTTTTTCACCTGGCATATCCAACATCATAATCGACAGATAGAACGAATTCGCTACCTGTTCAAAGAACAAGGAAGCCGGCCACACAAGCTGTCATAAAACAGGCAATTGTACCTCCGATTAATGCAAGGAATCCTAACTCTGTGAGGGCCTGTCGTTGTCCTGGAGCAAGCACACCAATTCCTCCAATTTGTATTCCGATGGAGGCGAAATTTGAAAAGCCACACAATGCATATGTGGCGATAATCAAGGATTTAGGTGCCAGGACGACACCTGCATCCCGCAAGCTTTTCAACTCTGCATAGGCAAAGAACTCATTCAAAACGGTCTTTTGTCCCAGCAATTGACCAATCACGAGAATATCCTGGTTGGGAGTACCTAGTACCCAGGCAATCGGCGCAAAAAGTAACCCGAGGAGATAGGTAAACGTAAAACCTTCAAATCGACCATTGGTAGCTAGTCGAATCCGCTCATTCCATCCTGTCCACTCGCCAATAGAACCGGCAAGAATCTCATTTGCCATATAGATCAATGCAGTAAAGACCAACAGCATTGCGCCTACATTGATTGCCAACTTCAAACCGTCTGTTGTACCCCTAGATATCGCATCCAGGAGATTGTTTCCGACGTCACCAGACATTTGCATCTGCTCCTCCAATGCCTTTTCCCTGGCTTCTGGAAAGAGCATTTTTGCTGCAACCACGGCCGCAGGAGCAGACATAATCGATGCGGTCAACAAATGTTTGGCAAAATATTGTTGCATGACCGGATCATCACCACCTAAAAATCCAATATAAGCTGCGAATACCCCACCTGCTATAGTGGCCATCCCACCAGTCATTAAACAAAGTAATTCCGAGCGGCTCATGCCTTCGAGAAAGGGTTTTATAACCAATGGCGCTTCAGTCTGCCCAATAAAGACGTTCGCTGCAGCAGCAAGACTTTCTGATCCGGAAAGGTGCATTGTCCGTTTCATCACCCAGGCCATCCCGTAAATGATCTTTTGCAGAATTCCGAAATAATAGAGAATCGCTGACAAGGCTGAAAAGAAAACAATCGTAGGCAATACCTGGAAGGCAAAAATATATCCGAATGTATTGATGTCCGAAATCATATTGCCAAACAGAAATTTTGCTCCAGCTGAACTGAACGTCAATACTGCCTGAAAAAAATTGGCTACATAATCAAACATTGTATTGACAAATGGCACCTTCAGTATGGCAATAGCGACCAAAACCTGAAGAAGAATACCCATCATCACTAGACGCCAGTTGATGGCTCGTCGATCACGACTCAATAAAAAGGCAATACCAATTAAAATGATCAAACCTAACATTCCACGTCCAAAATCGATCAACCATTCCATATGCTCTGCCTTGTGAATCTGTCTGTATTCTTTTCCGACCTCCAAAATAGACCATTCCATCTAATCTTTTACACTTCTATTTGTACGAGCTGTCTCCGTGGAATAGAGTTCTGTTGAAAATGGAAAAGAGAGTACCTTCGCACCCGTGGAAAACAGGCACCTTTTGATCGGAATCACCGGAGGTAGCGGCTCTGGCAAGACATCCTTTATTCAGGAGTTGAAAAAGACATGTTCAACCAAGGAAGTATGCATTATTTCTCAAGATGACTATTACTTTCCAAGGAATGAACAACTTACCGATCGAGAAGGAGTTGCCAACTTTGATCGCCCAAAATCAATTGATAAAAAAGCATTTCATCGAGATATCGTGAGGCTCCTGAATGGAGAAATCGTTCAACGAACGGAATATACATTCAATAATGATCTGCAAGTTCCACAAACACTGACCTTTTATCCAGCCCCCGTAGTTATTGTAGAGGGCTTGTTTGTCTTTCATTTTACCAAAATTAGAAAGCTCCTTGATCTCAGTATTTTCCTTCATGCGAAAGAAAATTTAAAAGTCATTCGACGCATCCGACGCGATCAGGTAGAGCGAAATTACCCTTTGGATGATGTACTTTATCGATACCAACATCACGTATTGCCAACCTTTGAAAAGTACATCAAACCCTATATCGATGATTGCGATGTGATCATTAATAATAACCGTCAATTTGATGTCGGCTTGGATGTTATTCGCCGATATATCCGCAATTGGCTTGATGAACAAGCCACCAATCAGCTTCCTTAGCTTTGTGCAATGGATTGACCTTAATCCGGAATCGCAATTATTTCTGTAACTCGGCCCTGCGTCATCTGGTGGATCTGAGCAAAAAGGTCGCGTGCTTGAAGAAGAAATGGTTCATTGATGAATTGATGAATCTCTTCAATGGATTCCAGTCCAGCCACTTGCATCATACTGGTCCGAAATTGATAAGGTCCGTTTGCAATCTGTATCGTCCAGCGATCCTGGTAGAGGAACAATGTAATCTTGTATACAGGATGAGGTATTTCGCCAACAACTCGCATGGTTCAGATATCTAATTCAGGATTGATAGAGAGGGAAAGACGTCGATATAATCCAGCCAAAGCAGGATTGTTCGCCAACAAATGAAGATGAGTGAGGATACTGTTCTTGTCACCTCGAATAGCTGGTCCAGTCTGCACCCGTTCACCTCGGTGTTCAATAACCTTCCGCACTGTTTCTTCCAGCAATGGATGCAGATACCCTGGATTCAAACCATGGCGTTCTATCTCGCCAAAGGCCTTATCTACCAGATGGTAAACAAAATTATTGACCATCACGGCCGCCATGTGGAGTCTTTGCCGTTCTTGATCCTCAACGATTGATACTGTTTTGCTAAGAGATTGTCCATATGCAACCAAAAGCTCCTGATCGGACACATTACGAGAGGACAGGAGGATGGGAATGTCCGAAAAGTCACGTGCATGGCCCTTGGTCAGAGTCTGCAATGGATAAAATACACTCGCATGCCGCCAATGAGAAGGAAATACGTCCAGTGATGTGGCCCCGGAAGTATGACAGATCACTATACTGGATAAACCTGCATCCTCACCCAACTCGATGACTTCCATAATCGCATGATCAGGCACACAGATTAGAGTAAGTCCGTCAGAAGATGACAATTCCTGAAGAAATTTTGCAGGAGTTGCATTAAACTCACCGGCGAATGCCAAAGCATGATCAAATGTCCTGGACCAAACAAGACCCAAATGGACGCCATTCAGCTGAAATGCTTGTGCGAGATTCCAAGCAACATGTCCGGTTCCGATCAGATTGATGGTTTTCAATCTGATGACCATTTAGGAGAACGGCGGTTCCATGCACCTATACCCAGGCCAATCATCAATAGTAGACCACCTAGCCAGAATAGGTTAATACCTGGAAAGAGGATGGTTTCCAGAACGATGTAATCCTCACGTTCAAAATTATCTGCTATCTCGATAGGCAAACCGTCAAATCCAGGCTGTTGAGCAACCCATATAGTCACTTTTCCTGTTTCCGGGTTCAATTTCACAAACCTGGTATGGATACCTGTAGTCGGAGAATAGCTCTTGATATTATAGGGTTTATTTTCCCTGATCAAGAAAATTGGGGATTCCAATTCTGTGTATTCCCTCTTTCCAGTTATATTGATTTCAAGATTTGCAGCCACTGCAATATCGCCTTCCTGAACCTCAAATTGTCGATGGATAGGAGACTTGTCAAATCCAGTTAACGTAATGGTGTAACCGGCAAAATCAAAAGACTCACCCTGAGCCAATTCAACGGGACGGTAGAACAAGGAATCATCTGGCGTCAGATAGCCACTAAAAACGGCATCATTCAAACGCACCTTGGCACCCATCCTGTCGACTTTTGCTGGAAAAGAATACACCAGATTATCGCGAAGAACTATAAGCGGTGAACAAATGAATGTGGAATCCAAGTCTGAATTATGTAATCCGATTCGGGCTGAAACAAGCTGGTCACCAGCTTCTGGCTCATAGTCTGGATGCGTAACTGAATCTGACCATCCGAGCATCGTAATGGTCATTTCACCCAGTTTGTACGTGGAATCCAATCGGACTAACATCCGCTGATAACGCAAGCTGTCCTCCTTCACTTTAGCACGATCAATATCTGCGTGTTCGTTGGGCAATCCGGCGATATGCGAAAAAACATCCCTGGTCAAATACCGTTTTGTACTTGGATTGGAGGCGGCTTGTTTCTTGAATTCCTTGTCGAAAAGGATATTGGGATGGACTGTGAATTCATCCACGATTTGGCCGGATTCGTCTCGTTGGATATAATCGATTTCGTAGGTCCGTGTGTGCCCCACCAATGTATCTCCCAAATAAGTGACTTCATAACCCTTGATAAACATTGGAGCATCCTTGAATAACAGCACATTGCGATCAATCATCTCCGCACTTAACAGGCCCTCCATCGCAAAACGATTTTCAGAGATATGTTGCTTTTTCAATCCAGAAGCGACGATCCCGATAATCATTAAACCAAATCCCAAATGCGAGAGGGTAGAAGCGCCTTGCTTGAGTCGACCCCGAAGTACAAATAGCAAATAATCAAGGTTTGCAATAACGCCGAACCAACTTGTCAACACCAGAATATGGTAGGCCCAACCGGTATAGGACAACCACCACCAGGTTAAAAATGTCATCACACCAGCAAGACCCACTTGCAAGTATGCTCGGGTCAGAAGTATTTTCAGACCACCTGGCAAGAGTGCACGACCATATCTAAGGAACAATGTAAATCCACTGAGTACAGCGATGAATACGGCAATCCAGAATTGGTATCGATTATAATGTGTAATCGGGTCAACAGGCATGGACCGATGCCAAATGGACAAGTCCTGCCCAATGATCCAGCCCAGACCGTCAGCCAATTTGTTGTAGACAGGTATCGCAGTTGTAAATGTGATCAGGATAGCCGAAAACAGTAAGACCAGACTGCCAATGAACATCCAGAATTCACGACTTGATGTTGGTTCCTCTTCCACTTTAATCGGAATCGCTCGATATCTGCTGAAATACGTCAAACAAAACCAACCTCCGAAAAACAGGATAAATAAAACCAGTTGCCATTCCAGTCCGAGCTCTGTAAAAGCATGCACTGAAGAATCTTGCAAGACACCACTTCTCGTCAGAAATGTGGAAAAAAGGACCATCAATAATGCCAAAGCATAGAAAACCATGGTACTGCGCATGGAATGCCCTGTGTGTCGGGCTATTAAATTGGTATGGATCCCTGCAACTAATACAATCCAGGGAACCAGAGACATGTTCTCTACTGGATCCCAGGCCCAGTAACCACCAAAAGAAAGTGCTTCATACGCCCATGCTGAACCCATGAGTATACCAATTCCCAATATAGATGCACTAAATAGGGCCCATGGAAGTACCGGTTTGATCCAGGATGTGTAATCCCGTTTGATCAGGCCTGCCATGGCATATGCAAATGGTACAGAAACACTTGCAAACCCAAGAAACAGGGTCGGAGGATGGATCGTGTTCCAATAATTCTGGAGGAGCGGATTGAGCCCTTTACCTGTAATCAACTTGAGATAATCCGCATTCGAGAAAATGGGTGCATCCATGGTATCACGCAGCAACATGAATGGATTGTATCCGATCTTGATCACATCAGTATGAGGAAGAATATAAAGCCCCAATAACATGGAAATAATGAACGCCTGCAAGCCAGCTATGACGACCAAAACAGGGGCTTCCCATTGACCGGCTTTCCGAAGGAGTACAAAACCTAAAATAATATGCCAGAATGCCCATAAGAGGAAACTTCCGGGCTGATCTTCCCAGAAAGCAGAAAAGATATAAGCGAAAGGAAGGTCATCCGATACATGTGCCCAGGCATATTGGTATTCATAATACCGGCTGATCATGATATAGAACAAGGTGCCGATTGCGAAAAATGTCGCACCTCCATGAATAATAAATGCTGTTCGCCCCATACGAAGCCAGCTATTTGAATCGGAGGTTGCATGGGTATGCCGATAGTACGCAATCGCCGTTACGATTGCAAATACAAACGAGATGATGATACTCAGGTGACCTAATCTGCCA
The DNA here is from genome assembly GCA_024642625.1 of Lewinellaceae bacterium. Taxonomy (GTDB): domain Bacteria; phylum Bacteroidota; class Bacteroidia; order Chitinophagales; family Saprospiraceae; genus JAGNXB01. The sequence continues at coordinate 56,016 of JAHEAU010000001.1, read as the reverse complement.
GGCCACAGATGTTCACCAAAGTAATTGATTTCCTGCATGTTGGTAATTCTGGATCAGCTTTCCTTTTGGAGGAAGACTTCTTCGTCCTTGTATTTGGATGGGCACTTCATAAGCAGTTCGGAGGCAAGAAATTCCTGCCCTTTCATCTTCCCCGTGACCACAATCTGTTCGGATAATTCAAAATCTTGTGGCTTGGCACCGCGGAGAATAACTTTCCTAACCTCCCCATCCTGGTCCGAAACATAGAATGAGAAGTAATTGGCATCCTCAGTCGGGTTGTAATAAATCTCTTTGTCCTTCGCCAAGTGTCCGACTACTTTAACATCAGAGCCTGTCTTGTCGGCTTGTTGAAACGTACTATAGGTACTCATGTCGCCAGCTGCAGAGATTAATAATCCAATCCCCACCAAGATGAGGACGCCTGCAATGATATAAATCTTTTTCATTCTGTTTGCAATGAGTTACAAATGTACGGATTCACATGCTTCACCTCCTAACAACCATTCAGGCACAGATGTTTCCTACCTTTATTATCAATACATCCGGATGCAAGAACGCGTTTTACATATTGATCAGGGCAAAATCATACGAGGTCGGGCAACGATCCTGCATGATGTTCATCTGGATATGGTTCCAGGAGAATTTCTATACCTGATCGGCAAGACGGGATCCGGCAAATCCTCATTGATCAAGGCATTATATGGAGAATGGCCCTGGGAAAGCGGAACGGTCCAACTGGCAGGGTTCAACCTCATCGGCCTGCCCAGGAAAAAGATTCACAAACTCCGTCGTCAACTGGGAATTATTTTTCAAGATTTTTTCCTGCTACGCGAACGGACTGTCTTTGAAAATTTGGATTTTGTCCTTCAATCAACGGGTTGGCGGTCGCAAAAGGAGCGGTTGGCCCGGATTTCAAAAGTACTTGAAGAAACCCAGTTGTCAGCCTATGGTTTTCGATATCCAGCCGAATTATCCGGTGGGGAACAGCAGCGCTTAGCCATTGCAAGAGCATTATTGAATGAGCCTAAACTTCTGTTAGCTGATGAACCAGCAGGTAATCTTGATCCAGAAACCAGTGATGAAATCACCCGTTTGATACGCAATCTTGCACGACACCGTCAAACAGCCGTCCTTTTCGCAACACATGATTACCGGCTAATTGAACGGTTTCCCAGCCCGATTCTGCATTGTGCTGAAGGTCAATTAAAGCGGGTAGATACAATTCCGATCTGAACCCACTGCAATTGGTCTTCTGATTTGATTCTGCCTTTCTCCTATGCTGCTCATGATAATCAAGTAAAATTTGACATTGAGTTAACCTGGAAGTTGAATTAGAGTTCCTATCTTCAGCAAACTTCCTCAATATGTACTGGCGAAGACTAAACGGAGATCGAATCGATTTACCCTTGTTAGAAGCTGTAGAAAAGACACTTCAGCGTGAAGATCAACTGGGCAACAGGCTAAAAGTGTGCATTGGCACAGATTCTCAAATTCGTGGAGAAGTTGTTGAATTTGCCACCGTCATCGTTTTCCTCCGTCTGGGCAAAGGCGGATTCATGTTTATCCGGAATGAAAAACTGAGTCAAACCATGGGCATCCGTGAACGAATGATCCTTGAAGTGGCTCGTTCCGTAGATATAGCTTATCAATTGTGCGATTTATTGGATCAATATCATGTCGAACTTGAAGTGCATGCCGATATCAATACAGACCCTCATTTCAAATCCAATCTCGCACTGAAAGAGGCAATGGGCTATATTATGGGGATGGGCTTTGCCTTCAAAATGAAACCCGATGCATTTGCTTCATCATCTTGTGCAGATAAAGTAGTGTAACCAGCCGGAATCAATCCCTATATTCGTGGCTGATATTTGATTCAATTTGTCCATGATCCAGATCTTCGTTACTGGTGGTACGTTTGATAAAGAGTACAATCTCATTACAGGTGAGTTGTTCTTCAAGGATACCCATTTACCAAAAATGTTTGACCGAGGCAGATGTACTCTGGATATTGATATCAAGACCCTCATGATGGTGGACAGTCTTGAAATGGTGGATTCTGACCGGGAAATTATTCTTCACAATTGTCGGAAGTCTCAAGCATCCGAAATCATTATCACTCATGGCACTGACAGAATGGTGGAAACAGCAAAAGCTCTTGCCCTTGCCCGGATTCCTGGTAAAACCATTGTGTTAACTGGTGCAATGATTCCGTATGCTTTTGGCAATTCTTCGGATGGCTTTTTCAATCTTGGTAGTGCCCTGGCCTTTGCTCAAGCACTGGATCCTGGTGTTTACATTGTGATGAATGGCCGCTATTTCGATTGGGACCAAGTTGTCAAGAACAAGAAAACAGGTAATTTTGAAGAGATCAGGCAACAAACTGGTTCTGATCTGCAACGAATCTTAGATTAAATGGTGTCCAGCATAAGTCAACTTTTTGACCAAATACACTCAAGCCTTATACGTTACACTATGTCAAGTCAAACCCTGAAGTCCGTTATAATGACAAAATATTGTCTGCTGTTAGTTGTTCTATTGTCATTCGGCCAAACACACGCCCAAAACGTAAAACCAGTTTTTGGTACCGACCATATTCCTGAAATGAGGCTTACCATCCGCCAGTCCAACTGGGCCCAGGTGCTTGATTCCATGAAAATATATGGGGAAGGAATGATTGTTGGGGCAGCTGAGATCGATGGGGTCAAGTACCCAAACGTCGGAATCAGATACCGCGGACAGACCTCCTATACCTACGAAGGAGACAAAAACCCTTACCAAATTGAGCTCAACTATATCCATCCAGACCAGAATCATCAGGGTTATAAGTCCTTCACATTGTCGAATACGTTGCGTGATCCAAGTTACTTGCGAGAATACCTTGGTTTCGCTATCGCGCGCTCTTACATGTCAGCCCCTGAAGCTAATTTCGTAAAGCTCTATGTAAACAATGAATATGCGGGCATCTATGTCAATATTGAACCAGTTGATGCGGACTTCCTGAAACGCAGAATGAGTGGAGCATGGACCTCGCTGTTTAAGTGCAGCCCTGATTTGGATATTGACAAAGGCCCTGAAAATTGCAAGAAAAACACATTTGGCAATTTAGAATTTGAAGAAGATGCCAACTGTTACCTCTACAATTATCGGTTGAAGGAAGGCGATGGGTGGCAGAATCTGATAGAATTGTGTCGAATTCTGGAACAGGAACCGACAAAAATTGCCTCTGTTTTGGATGTCGATGCCACTTTATGGATGCACGCCTTTAATAATATGACAGCAAACCTGAGCAGCTATTCTGGCCAACACAGCCATAATTACTACCTATATCGTGGCCAGAACGGACTATTCAGTCCTGTAATTTGGGATTTGAATCTTGCATTTGGCAGTTTCAAGAACACTGGTCAAGGTTCAGATTTGAGCATCAAGGAAATGACTGAACTTGACCCATTTCTCAATGCAAATAATCTAACAAAACCGTTGATTCGTCAACTCCTTGCTGATGAATTTTACAGGAAGGTTTATGTCAGCCATATGCGCCAGTTGATGCAGGAAAAGTTCCGCCGGGATTCGTTCAGGAAAGAGTGTGAAGCTGTAATGACACGCATTAAGCCTGCGGTCAGTCAGGAGAAGAATGGCTACTATACAATGGACGAATTTAATGAGAGCCTGGATAAAACTGTAGGTACCCGAAGTAAAATTCCAGGATTAGCTCAATTTATGGAGGATCGGGTGAATTACCTCAAACGGTTGGACGATTTTACAGTCGTTGAGCCAGAGGTTATTTCTGTCGATGTTCTCAAGCGCAAGGAGAATGAAACAGCCCAGCTGAATAGCTTTACAATAACCGTGATTGCTGGAAAAATTCCAAAACGAGTTCACTTGTATTATCGTTTTGCGGATAATAAAGCCTTTGACTCTATTTTGATGGAACCCAAACCTGATGACAAGCTCGGAAATGGTGAGGGGCGCTTTGTAACCAAAATTAAACCTTCGGAAGGTGAAAAAACGCTGCAGTATTATATCGTCGCTGAGAACACTGCCGCTGTCGCATTTTATCCCAAATCCTATAGACAACAACCGTTGACTATTACCCTGGAAGAACTCAATTAATGAAGGGGTTTCTTCTCTTGACTTGGTGCCTGATCATTAATCTGATCACAATCCCTACCGCCAGAGCCGAACAGCCTGTTGTGGGGTTAGATCCTTTTCATTTGTATGAGCTTCGGATTCAATTTGATGACAAGCACTGGGAGAACAAGCTGAAATATTATAAATCCAAAGATAGACGAGACAAAATTTCAGCCACTATCTGGTTTGACAATGTCAAGTTGGACAGCGTAGGTATCCGGTTTAAAGGCAATAGTTCATTTAACAATGTAAAGGAGGAGGGCAGTCGAAAGCTACCCTTCAGTCTCGATGCAAGTGAATTTATTGATGATGCAGTTTTTCCTGTAGGTTACAAACACCTAAAGCTTTCAAATGGATTCCGAGATCCCAGTTATTTGCGCGATGTGCTATCCTATTACATCGCCAGAGAATATATGCCTGCACCAGAGTGTGCGATGGCCAGAGTATATATTAACAATGAATATTTTGGCGTCTACACACTGACCCAGGATATAGACAAACAGTTCCTTGACAATTGGTTTGACGAGAAAAAAGGTGTCTTTTTCAAATGTGATCCGGATTGGGATGACATTGTTAAGTCTGATAAATGCCGTACAGGAGAAAATTGCAGTCTGGAAGATTTAGGTTCCGATGTCCAATGTTATGAGGGGCGATATGAACTTAAATCAGATGAAGGTTGGGAGCAATTGATTTTTTTGGTCAATCAATTAAATCACCCTAAAGTACCTTTGGATAGCATTCTGGATATTGATTTGACGCTGTGGATGTTGGCCTTCAACAATGTCCTAGTCAATCTGGATAGTTACACTGGGCAACTCTGTCACAATTATTTTTTGTACCAGCGAAAGGATACTCGGTTTGTTCCATTGATTTGGGATCTCAATCTGTCGTTTGGCGGTTTCAATCGTGTAGAAGGACGCCCTCTTGATAATGGTCAGATGGTCGAAATGGATCCACTTTTACAATCAAATAATCCAAAGCGCCCATTGATTCATCAACTATTGAAGGATCCTCATTATGAAAAGATCTATATCGCCCATATGCAAACCATTCTGGATGACTTCTTTTACAATGGGCGATATCTCAAATTGATGGACCAATGGCACGCTCTCATCCGGTCAGCTGTTCAGGCTGAACAAATGCCATTGTATGGGTTTGATCTATTTGAAAAAAACAGGAAGACATCTGTCTCATTTGAAAATCTATCCTCAATCGGAATTACTGAATTGATGAACGGTCGGATTGAGTACTTGAAAAACCATTGGATCTTCAGCCGAGGCATCCCGGATTTGGAAAAACCGAAAGCCATTCGATCTGAAGAGGGTGAAATTAAATTTTCATGTCAAGCCACTAATACAGATACAATCACACTCTATTGGAGAGCAACGGGCAACCATGTTTATCAAAAGACAGGCTTGGAACGATTCCCACCTGCCAAACCTGGTGGGCAATACAGGTATTCGTGTTCTATTTCCGGGACGGAAAAGAAATTAGAATATTACCTAGTCGCTGAAAACGAAGAGCGTGCCTTTATCTGGCCTCAGAAAGCTTCCTATCATCCAGAAAAAGTGGATTAACTCCGTGTATCCTTGAGAATTTTGGACATCCGGATTTTCTGATTATTTTTGATTGTTTGGCCATTGCCTCTAATTATGGAATGTTCCTCAAGTCAGGAAATCGGAAAACCTCCGTCGGAAATATTTGCCTTCTTGTATGAATGGGAAAATCTTCCCCTTTGGCTGTCTGAGTTTCAACGATTTGAACCACTCATTGGTGAAGAGGGGGAACTGGGCTCGACCAGTTTGATCTATTTATCTGTCGGATCATATACATTTCGCTTGAATCAACAAATCTCAAGTTTTGAGGATGATACTTCACTAATGACCTCATGGTCTTGTTTTCTTTATTCGATTGATCGAAAATTCAACCTCAAATCATTAGAAGAGCGAGGTTCAATATTGAATAGCAAAATATTGGTCCGACCTAACAATATCCTCGGTTCATTGTGTTTGCCCTTCCTCTCAAACCTTATTCAAAATCGTCATAAGCGCAATATGGGCCGCTTAAAAGTTGCTCTTGAGGAGGTTGCAATACCATGAACAACGTGTAGCCTGTTTTTTCTCCTATCTTTGGTGTTCCCAACAAAAACCGATGGCATGACCCGTGTGCTTCGCCAAACCCTCATCCTTTGCGGGATGGTCCTGGCAAATATGGCCTGGACACAAACACCCCTTCACCCTGATGGTATTGGTGCCAGGTTCCTCCTTTTGGATCACTATACTCCCAATATCTATGATAATGCTGAACCTCAACAGATCAGCAATGGGATAGAAGTGAACTATCATCGGAATGTAGGTTGGAAATACCTCAACATTGTTCTTCCTTTAAAATTTGGTGTTGCCAAATTCCCTGGCGCACAGCAGGACATTCGTTTTACCAGCCTGGATCTTCTCTTGCAAGGCTCATTTTTTGACCCTGACAAGTTGGCCAGCCCATACTTTTTTGCGGGTGGTGGACTTGTCCTTGAAGATTATGCTGAATCAAATATTCAGTTTCCGTTTGGTATCGGTTTAAATATCAAGTTATCAAGAGATTTCTATCTGAGTACACAAGCGGAGTTTCGAAAATCAATGGCTTCCGGAAAGGACAATCTTCAATATGCCTTAGGTTTCCTTTATGTTCCAGGATTGAAAAAAATTGTGATACCTGTTGACTCGGATCAGGATGGGATCATGGACCCTGATGATCGTTGTCCAGCCCTACCTGGTTTGCCAGAGTTTAAAGGATGCCCTGACACAGACAAGGATGGCGTACCTGACCCGGAAGACCTTTGTCCGGAAGAACCGGGTACAATCAACGCGAAAGGCTGTCCGGATAAGGATGATGATGGCGTCGCGGATGCCCAAGATGAATGTCCTGAATTGCCAGGGCCTGCCGCACTCAACGGGTGCCCGGATACAGATGGTGATGGCTTGACCGATAATGTCGATCAATGCCCAGAGCAATCCGGCCTGGCCACCAACGGAGGATGCCCGGATCGTGACGATGATGGCGTGATCGACAACATTGACGAATGTCCGGATGAACCAGGGTTAGCTGAAGACAATGGCTGCCCAGTAACTACAGATAGCGACGGAGATGGCATCCCGGATAATCGGGACAAATGTCCTCAAACTCCTGGCCCTGCAAATGGCTGTCCTGATCGTGACGGTGATGGTATTGCAGATAGCGAAGATGAATGTCCTGATATTGCCGGTCTTGCCAATCTGAAAGGATGTCCACCACCCAAAGATTCTGATGGTGATGGTATCATGGATAATGAGGATGCCTGTCCAAATGTGCCGGGTCTACCCGAATTAAAAGGATGCCCACCTGAAGGCGATCAGGACGGGGACGGATTCCCTGATTCAAAAGATGACTGTCCGACTTTGGCAGGAAAGATCAATGGATGTCCTGACCGGGATGGGGATGGTGTTGTCGATCCGAAAGACAGATGTCCGGATCGAGCTGGACCAGCTAATAACGACGGTTGTCCAATCATCACGACTGAGGATCGATCAGCTTTGGAATTAGCCATGCGAAATGTCCAGTTTGAAACCGGATCTCCGACTATTTTACCGGAATCTTATATCACCTTAGATCGAGTGGCTGAAGTCCTCCTGAAATATCCTGATTATCACTTGATCATCAATGGACATACAGACAATGTCGGCCGCCCAGCCAGCAACTTATTGCTTTCAGAACAGCGTGCGCGAGCCTGTTATAATTACTTGATATCCAGAGGTGTGACCGCAAATCGCATGTTGCCATCCGGGTTTGGTGAAACAAGAGCGATCACGAGTAACAAGACAGAAGAAGGACGAAGGATGAACCGCAGGGTCGAGTTCATCATGTATCTCAAGTAACAGAAATACCAACCATCAGCTCAGGCTGGTGGTTGGTATTTTTTATACCCTGTCTTTTCCAGTTGATGTGCTTTTTCGAGGACTTGATCCTGCAGTGACTGCATGTATTCCAGGACCTTTTTTTGTACACCCATATCTGACGCCCCCAGTATACGGGCGGCCAGAATACCTGCATTTTTGCCTGCATTCAATGCAACAGTAGCCACAGGAATGCCATTTGGCATTTGAAGGATGGACAGAATTGAATCCCATCCATCAATTGAATTTGACGATCTGACGGGCACACCGATCACAGGCAATGGTGACATGGAGGCAACCATACCTGGCAGATGAGCCGCACCCCCGGCACCTGCGATGATCACTCGAATACCCCGGATATGGGCTTGACGAGCAAACTCAACCATTCGCTCAGGTGTTCGGTGGGCAGAAACAACTGTCACCTCGACAGGTATTCCCATTTCTTCCAAAAACTGAGCGGCGGGAGACATGACCGACAGGTCGGAATCCGATCCCATGATGATGCTGACAAGTGGTGTATTCATGCTATAACCTTCAATTTATCCCGGACAAATCGGGCCCGGTCCCGTGCTTCTTCGAGTGTATCTGCAACTACTGTTACATGACCCATTTTACGGTATGGTCGGGTTTCAGCCTTTCCATACAAATGAACATGGACGCCTGGCCACTCGATACATTCATCCCATCCCTCATATATCGCTGCACCAGTATATCCAGGTTCACCCAGTAAATTCAACATGATACCAGGACGGATAAGTCGAGTGCTGCCCAAAGGTAACCCTGTTATCGCTCTCAGATGCTGCTCGTATTGAGACGTTTCACAACACTCAATAGTATGGTGGCCACTGTTATGCGGACGAGGGGCTACTTCATTGACCAGAAAATCACCAGAATCTGTCAAAAAAAGTTCAACAGCAAGAAGACCAACTGTTCCAAAAGCCTGGGCTACCTGAATTGCCAATGCTTCCGCAATTGATTCTTGTTCCGCGGTTATCGCTGCCGGACAACTGAGAAATTCGACAAGATTGGCTTCCTCGTGAAAGACCATTTCAACTGCTGGAAATGCCTTCACTTCTCCATGAATGTCGCGAGCTACAACGACAGCTATTTCCTTTGACATAGCAACCAGTTCTTCTATCAGAGAAGGACCATCCAAAAGCTTTTCCAGATCTTCTACATTCCGGATAACGGCAACCCCCCTGCCATCATACCCAGCCTCTCGGGTCTTTTGAACAAAGGGCAATTTGAGCGTTCCAGATTTCACAGCAAAACGAATTGCATCACTTGAGGCCATCAATTGAAAGGGTGCTGTTGGAATCTGATGTTGACGATAAAACTCTTTCTGAAGACCTTTATCCTGAATAATTCGCAATACAGCCGGACCCGGATAAACCAGTATACCTTCTTGTTCCAATTGCTCAAGCGCCTCTACTGAAACATGCTCAATTTCGATGGTGATGACATCCTTGTCTTTACCAAACGCCAGGACATCTTCTGCCTGACGAAAATGACCAACAGTAAATTGTGGACAAACTTGTCCGGCTGGAAAATCGGGGCGCTCATCCAGAATCGAAAGATCCAGTCCCCATTGTGAACCAGCCTGACAAAGCATTTTCCCAAGCTGACCTCCACCCAGGATTCCGATCTTCTGTTGTGTAAATTGTTTCAACATATTTAGATTGTCGCCAAAAATAATCCGTCTGACTTTAACAAACGGTAGTCCACGAGTCTTTATGTTTGTAACAAACCAGGAATAATGCAGGAACGAATACTACGAAATGGCAGAATAGTTAATCGAGGACAAATCGTAGAAGGTGATATTTGGATCAAGGATGGAAGGATCAAACAGATTGCGCCATTGATTCATGCGCCAAATTCTATCCATGAAGTTGATCTCCATGGACGACTTATTTTCCCTGGAATCATTGATGATCAAGTCCATTTTCGTGAACCTGGCCTGACGCATAAGGCGCAAATTTATACCGAATCAAGAGCAGCAGTAGCTGGTGGGACAACGTCCTTTATGGAAATGCCCAACACCAACCCACCCGCCTTGACCCGGGAGCTGCTGGAGCAGAAATACGATACTGCTTCTCGTGATTCCATCGCCAATTATTCCTTTTTCATGGGCACGTCCAATGATAACCTGGAAGAAGTGCTCCGGACAGACCCTGTAAATGTTTGTGGTATAAAAATCTTCATGGGTTCCAGTACAGGGAATATGCTGGTCGATGACCGTCGAACGCTTGATAATCTGTTTTCACGTTCTCACATGCTTATTGCAACACACTGTGAAGACGAACAAACGATCAATGAACACCTTGAGGTTTACAAAGCGAAATACGGGGACGATATCCCCTTTGTGGCTCACCCACTCATCCGAGACGATTTGGCTTGTTACAGATCGTCTTCAATGGCTGTGGAGCTCGCCAAACAGCACAATACCCGACTACATATCCTCCATCTCACAACCGCGAAGGAACTAGAGCTCTTTGATCATACAACGCCACTTAAGCAGAAGCGGATCACAGCCGAAGTATGCGTCCACCACTTGCATTTTAGTTCCGACGATTATCCTCAACTCGGTTCATTGATAAAATGTAATCCCGCTATCAAATCCCCTTCAGATCGAAAGGCATTATGGCAGGGTTTGCTCGAGAATAAACTGGATATCATTGCGACAGATCATGCGCCACATACATGGGACGAAAAGCAACAGAACTACATGAAAGCGCCATCCGGCTTGCCCCTTGTACAACATGCATTGGTGCTGATGCTCCAGGAGGTTCATGCCGGCAAGTTGAGCCTGGAGAAACTGGTCGAGAAGATGTGTCACGCTCCTGCAGAATGCTTCCGGATTCCCGACCGCGGCTATTTAGATGAAGGTGCGTTTGCTGATCTTGTTGTTGTTGACCCCGAAACAAAATGGACTATCCAAAAAGAACAACTCTTTTACAAATGCAAGTGGTCACCCCTTGAAGGTGTCAACGTGAAAGGCCGGGTAGATCAAACCTATGTAAACGGGAATCTTGTTTTTGATCACGGCCAAATCGTGTCTGAAAAGCCAGGTCAACGTTTGGTATTTACACCGTTGGAATGACCACACGTCAAAACGTCAACCAGCATTCACTTTATTTTTGGGCAATAGTAGCTGAAGGCCATCTCCTGAACGAACTCACCACGCTAAAACAATTGGCCGCGGATCAATTTGGCAGTCAGCATGCGTTGCGATCACCAGCACATATCACATTGATCCAACCAATCCGGCTCTCTCCAGAAAAGCTTGCATCAACAAGCTCGTTCATCCAGAAAATAGCAGGAGAACGAAATCCGTTTCACATTCAATTGAAAGGTATCAGAGGGTTCCCTCCAAAAGTTGTTTATGTCGATGTTGATCGAAATCAGGAGCTCCAGGCCTTGCAGCATGAATTGATGTGCGCTTTCAATGAGCATAAGTTGTTAAAGTCCGGCACCTTGAAGTCCTTTCAACCCCATGTAACATTGGCATTCAGGGATTTAAGTGAGGATCGATACGAAGCCGCTCTTCACTTTTTTGACAAGATGAATCTGAACTATGAGTGGACAGCACAGCGTATTTCTCGGTTGAAGCACCATCCTGACGGTTGGCAAATCGAAGAATCCGTGAATCTGTATATGACCTGAAGCTTAAATACGACCCTGAGAATGACCAGCTAGATTGGCTAATCGATAGAGAATTCGGGCGCCTACATTCCCATCCCAATCAACATTCCCGGCTACTTCACAAACGTCAAAACCGACAATGGTTCGCCCACTGTCAACAATCAAATCCAACAGCGCATTGGCTTCGGCATATGACAAGCCACCAGGCACGGGAGTTCCTGTTCCAGGGCACAGGGAAGGATCCAAGCCATCAATATCAAAACTGACATAGACCTCCTTGGGTAAAGCGTCTACCACCTCCTGCCAAATGGAGGCAATGGACTTACCTTGAAATTGACCTTGACGGATATCCCGGTCTCGAAATACCTTGAACCGATCGGTATCACTTGACGCAAGCGTCCATTCTTCTTCGCAATAATCCCGAATACCGACCTGAACCAATCGAGCAATTGGCAATCGATGCATTACATTGTGAAAAATGGATGCGTGCGACCAGACAAAGCCTTCATAGGCGGATCGCAAATCCATGTGTGCATCGATTTGAAGGATGCCCATTTCCGGAAATTGTTCATTGAGAGCCCGGATCAATCCATATGGCGTACTGTGATCACCCCCAAGAACGGCCGGGATTTGGCCTAGTTTCAGGATGTGCTTGCTGTCTTGATAAACTTGTTCATGCAGCGCATCACAGGCGGCATTAATATCCTCCAGAATCTCGATACTTCGATCAGTACGCAACCCAGATTCTAGTGACTCAATGTGAAATTCCGACTTTATTCGCAATGCTGCAGACTGATCGGCAACCTTTACTGAAGAAGGACGAACAAAGACCCCCAAAGTCCATGCGTTTTCCACGACTGGATCTTCAAGGTCCAATTGTCCGGATGCTTCGAGAACCATATCCGGTCCTTGAGCCGTTCCGGCGCCATAGGAAACCGTTACATCCCATGGAATAGATTGAATGACAACTTCCGATTCTGCTTCATGAAATGGCAATCCAATGAATCGGCCATTGCGTAATCCCACTCCGTTTGGGTTGAAGTGTCGAAGTCTTTGTGCTCTGAGCGACTTTCTATCCATATGGCGAAATTATCCTTTTTCGCTACTTTTGGCCCGATCAATAAGCAAATGTATTATGGGTAAAGTCTTGATTATTGGAGCGGGGGGCGTAGGCAGGGTAGTGGCATTTAAATGTGCCCAGCATCCGGATGTGTTCGAAGACATTCTTTTGGCGAGCAGGACAAAATCCAAATGCGATCAAATCGCAGCTGCCATAGGTGGAAATCGCGTGAAGACCGCCAAAGTAGATGCAGATAATGTTCCGGAATTGGTGGCACTTATCAAGGATTATCAGCCCGATCTCGTGCTCCATGTGGCCTTGCCGTACCAAGACTTGACCATTATGGATGCCTGCTTGGAAACCGGTGTCAATTATATGGACACCGCCAATTACGAGCCAAAAGACGTTGCGAAATTTGAATACAAATGGCAATGGGCGTACCATGATCGGTTTAAAGAAGCCGGTATTATGGCTTTGTTGGGATGCGGATTTGATCCTGGTGTCACAAGTATTTTCACAAAACATGCTGCCAAGCATCATTTTGATGAGATGCATATGCTGGATATCGTCGATTGTAATGCAGGCGACCATGGGAAAGCCTTCGCAACCAATTTTAATCCGGAAATCAATATCCGCGAGGTCACACAGAAAGGAAAATACTGGAAGAACGGCCAGTGGGTCGAAACAGAACCTCATGAGATTGGGAAAATGTTGACCTACCCAGGGATAGGACCCAAGAAGTCGTATCTCATTTATCACGAGGAGCTGGAATCGTTGGTTAAGAACTTCCCCTCATTGAATCAGGCTCGCTTTTGGATGACATTTGGTGATGAATATTTAACTCACCTGCGAGTCATTCAGAATATTGGCATGGCTGGTATTGCTCCAGTGAAATTTAAAGGGGTAGATATCGTTCCATTGGAATTCCTCAAAGCTGTACTGCCGGATCCGGGTGAACTAGGTGAAAACTATACAGGCGAGACTTCAATCGGATGCCGAATCAGAGGGGTAAAAGATGGAAAGGAAAAGACGTATTACGTTTGGAATAATTGCAGGCATGAAGACGCATACGCTGAAACAGGTACTCAAGGCGTGTCGTACACGACCGGGGTTCCGGCTATGATTGGTGCCCGAATGATTATGACTGGAGAATGGTCCGGCCAAGGAGTTTTCAATGTCGAGGAATTTAATCCAGATCCCTTCATGGCCAGGCTCAAGCTTGATGGTTTGCCTTGGCATGAAGAAACCGGCATTGACCTCGAATTGTGATTTGATGCCTGTCGATTACAGCCGCTTTCCATCTCCCAGCTTTGTACTGGAAGAAGAAAAACTGAGGAATAATCTGGCTTTGATCCGTCAAGTTCAGGATGATGCAGGTATTGAGATCATTCTGGCTTTCAAGGCATTTGCCATGTGGAAGGCGTTTCCTATTGTCCGTGAGTACCTCGGTGGGGCAACGGGTTCTTCCCTGCACGAAGCGCGACTTTGCTTTGAGGAAATGAAAGCCAGGGCCCATGTCTACGCACCGGTTTATATGCCCGATGAATTTGAAGAACTGATGACGTATGCCAGTCATATCACATTCAATTCATTAAACCAGTTTCACCAATACAAGGATCAGCTAAAAACATCAGTGCAGCCAATCTCAGCTGGCATTCGGGTGAATCCAGAATTTTCAGATGTCAAAACTGACCTCTATAATCCGGCATCGCCATTCTCGCGATTGGGCATGACGGAAGAGCATCTACAGGATGGACTGCCAGATGGGGTAGAAGGGCTCCACTTTCACACTTTATGTGAGTCCGATTCATTTGCACTTGAGGGTGTACTACAAAATTTGGAAAAGCGATTCGGACACCTATTGTCTCATGTGAAATGGTTGAATATGGGGGGCGGCCACCTCATGACCAGAAAAGGGTATGATACCGGTCATTTGATCAATCTCCTGAGGAAATTCAGAGAGAAACACGATGTTCATATCATCCTGGAGCCAGGTAGTGCAATTGCCTGGCAAACAGGGAATCTGTATTGTACCGTCCTGGATATTGTCAATAATCACGACGTAAAAACAGCAATTCTGGATGTGTCATTTACTGCGCATATGCCAGATACGTTGGAAATGCCCTATCGCCCTGTTATTACAGGTGCCTCAGATCCACAAATGGGGTTGCCGACATATCGATTGGGAGGTACGAGTTGTCTTGCCGGTGATTTTCACTCTGAGTATTCTTTTCAAAAGCCTCTGAATATCGGAGATCACCTGATCCTCGAAGATATGATCCATTATACCATGGTTAAAACGACCACGTTTAATGGTGTAAAACATCCAACTCTCGCTATGTGGACAAAGGATCAACGTGTAGAACTTTTTAGGAAATTCACCTATGACGATTTTAAGAATCGGTTATCGTGACAACAGAACGGTCACGTTTTCAGGATCTTATCAACTCTCAGCTAACTCACTACTTCCCAGAAGAACGAGACCGGTATTGGTTGTCCCGAGCTTTGATTGAAGACTCTCCATATACCCTTGATTCAGAAGAATATTCTGGCTGGTTGGACAAGGCCATAATTCAGCTGAATTCAGGAGTACCGATTCAATATGTCACGGGTATATCCCATTTTTTCGGTCGAACATTTTTTGTCACACCCGACACATTGATTCCGCGCCCTGAAACGGAGGAGCTGGTCGACCTTGCATTGAACTGGCTAAAAACCAAGCAAACGCCACCTACCATTCTTGATGTGGGCACAGGAAGTGGCAACATCGCTATTTCATTGGCTGCAGCTTTGTCTATAACCAAAATGATCGTCTGGGATATTTCAAAAGAAGCGCTAGAAGTCGCATCAAAGAATGCTGGCCGACATCAGGTCAACCTAGAATTGCGTTGTAGCGATGCCCTGGATAAAGGGTCTTGGCACGTACTGCCATCCCTTGACCTGATTATTAGCAATCCGCCTTATATCTCAGAATCTGAACGTTCTAGTTTGGGGGCAGACGTTTTAGCTTATGAACCTCACCAAGCACTCTTTGCTGAAGGTTCTGACCCGCTAATATTTTATCGAACAATAGCCCTCCAGGGACGTCAAGTGTTAAAATCTGAAGGCCGGATATTTGTTGAATGTTCCACATTCACTGCACAGGAAACGAAAACAATTTTCGAAGAGAATGGCTATTGCAATGTAGTCCTGTACCAAGATTTGCAAGGATTGGATCGAATTGTCGAGGCAACAAATCCAGGTTAACCTCCTGCGGCTTTTGTTTCACTGAATCCCATCTCCAACAAAATCTTGATCACCTTATCACGTTGATTTCCCTGGACAAGGATTTCGCCGTCTTTGACACTACCTCCTGTACCACATTTGTTTTTCAGCGTTTTCCCAAGTTGCTCCAGATCTTCCTTCATGCCAATATAGCCCGTGACCAGGGTTACCTCTTTACCGCCGCGTTGTTTTCGATCTACCAACACGCGTAATTTCTGACGGCCTGGTTCTGCAGTAGGGACGTCCTTGTGTACAGGTTCTGAATAACTATAATTAGGATCTGTTGAAAAAACTACTCCTTGTCGTCGGTTGTTCTTTTTTCCCATAAGTCAGGCGGTGATCAGTGTTAAAGATCGGGGTTCTATTCGAAAGTCATACGTATCTGCTTGCATCAACAATTCGCCATCTGCCTGAATGGGAGTGCAAATTTCCGGTTCTATTAGGACCCGCGTGGCTGTCCGTTGCGTAATCCAGGTTAATCTATGAGATAGGCCTAAAAGAAAATAAGGGATAGCTAAAACGTATCGCCACCGCGAAACACGATGAACAAGCACCACTGTCATCAATCCATCATCCGCTTTTGCATCTCTGGCTATCTGGAACCCGTACCCAAAAATGGAGGCATTGGCCACGACAACAGTCAGAAACTGACCACTCCATCGTTCATCATCCAAATTGACTTTGCCAGACCAGAAAATATTCATCCTGATCAGCTGAATAACTGCAAGCAAATAAGCTTGGAATCCCCGCCTCTTGCTTGACCGGATCTTGTCAGCGACTTGGGCATCAAACCCGACACCTGCAAGATTGACATAACGATACCCGTTCACAGTCAACATATCAACTTGTTGAATGCGCTTCTTTCGAATCAGTTTCAGATTTTGTGAAATTCGTCGCCGATACCCAAAATGTGATGCGAACCCATTTCCTGAGCCGCCCATCACAAGGCCCAAAATGTCCTTTCCAGGGTCTAAATGTGTGGCTACAGCTTGGATTGTCCCATCACCCCCAACAACAATGAATTGATGTATACCTACCTGATGCGCCAGATCAACAGCTTTTTTTGCCCCGAATTCAACTGTTGTCTTCTGAAAAAAGCATTGAGCCGGTTTGAGCTCTTTCTCAATCGTTTGCAACATCCGCTCCTTGGTTCGCCCACCTGAAAACGGGTTGTAAATCACACAATAATCCGTGGAGGAAAACATGGATGTTTTAGCTAAGTCTGCATTCATCTGATGGTCTGACCTTTCATTGCTCCAGCAACATGCACTTCTAGAGCTTTATGCGCCAAAGGGGTCGTATAAGCATTCAACGATTCGAGCCTTTTCTGAATCTCATCCTTTGACTCTTCATCGATAGATTGACCCAACAAACCAGCCAACCGTTGGATCTCCTGCACTTGCCTTTCATCCAACCAACCCAGGTTTTGTTGAATGAATTTACCTGCAGACTGGACCATCATACGCCCTTCATTCTGTGCTTCCCTCAAGGCTTTCAACTGCATGTCTTCTTTCGCATTCTGGATCGAATCCAACAACATTCGACCCATCTCTTCCTCATCGATTCCATATTGAGGCTTCACCATTATACTTTGTGTCGTCCCTGACCGCAGCTCCTTGGCCAGAACCTGTAGAATACCATCTGCATTCAATTGAAACCTGATCTCCAGCTTCGGTATGCCCGCAGGCATAGGTGGGATGTCAGACAGGATGAATTCTGCCAGTTTCCTGTTATTGGTGACCAGGTCACGCTCACCCTGATAAACTGCAATTTTCAGGTTCTTTTGACCATCGATAGACGTTGTGTATTGCCTGGCATATCCACAGGGGACCTTGGTGTTTCGAGGAATGATGACATCCATTAAATCGCCTACTGTTTCAATCCCCAATGACAATGGAGTAATATCCAGCAACAGTAAATCTTTGCGGTTGCCGGCAAGGATGTCGGCTTGAATCGCAGCGCCAGCAGCAACCACCTCATCCGGGTTCAATTCATCATGAACCGGTTTTCCAAAGAAGGTTGATACGCTGGATTTGACAAAAGGAATTCGGGTTGATCCCCCGACCATAATCACCTCTTGAATATCTGCAGTTGTCAATCGGGCATCCGTCAAAGCGGCCTGACAGGATTGAATTGTACGTTCGACCAATGGTTGAATCAGAAGTTCAAATGCTGTTCTTGATAAATCAAGATGAAACCCTTCAAATTCAACGGTAAATTGATCCTCTCCCGATAATACTTTTTTAGCCTCTTCTGCTGCCAATCGCAACGCCTGGCGCGCAGATGGTGTCGCCAGATCCAACCTGTGCTTTTCGATCCAATAGGTCACAATAACCTGATCAATATCGTCACCACCAAGAAACGTATCGCCATTCGTAGAAAGTACTTCAAAGACGCCATCCTCTATTCGTAAAACGGAAATATCAAAGGTTCCACCACCCAGGTCATAAACAGCAATTGTTTTTTTCTCCTCAGGGGCAAGACCCAGTCCATAGGCCAGGCTGGCAGCCGTCGGTTCATTGACAATTCGTAAAACATCAAGGCCAGCAAGCTTTCCAGCATCTCGTGTGGCCTGTCGTTGCGCATCATTGAAATATGCGGGGACTGTTATCACGGCTTTTTCAACAGTTTGAGACAATGCCAATTCAACTCGTGTCTTGAGTTTGCGCAAGATGTGGGCAGAAAGTTCAATTGGGGAATAGAACCGATCGCCGACACGTACCTTCACCAGTCGATCCTTATCATCAGTAAGAATTTGATACCCGAGCTGGTGTTCATAGTCGACAATGTCAGCGTACGATTTACCCATAAGTCGCTTTACTGAAAAAATTGTTCGGCCTGGATCATTGATCAAATGCGGCCGCGCTTCATTACCCACTATGACTGAATCATTATCCGGAAAGTAAATCAGGGATGGGACAAGACCAGATTTGCCGTCATGATCCTTCACGACGACTGGTTGACCATCTGATATATAGGCGACCAGACTATTTGTTGTACCCAGATCGATACCGATAATCAATTGGTCTTCATTCTTTATTGACCCCGATTTCAGGTCGATCGCTATCTTGGCCATATGCTTTTTCGTATCAGTGATGCTGAAGGGGCAACACGCACAAAGTTCAATTGTTTATTGGAAATCCATGATGTACCTCGTTAATAATAAGGCTGCAAGGCTTTTCCTCGTTTTGGGAGGCTTTTTTATTGCCAATGCGCTCATCGCAGAATTTATCGGTGTCAAGATTTTTTCACTTGAGCGAACATTGGGTATGGAACCTCTGGACTGGACCCTGTTTGGGCAGAAGGGGCTTTCATTCAACCTCACGACAGGTGTCTTATTGTGGCCCGTCGTATTCATCATGACGGACATCATCAATGAATATTTTGGCAGGAAAGGCGTCCGCCTGTTGTCCATCCTAACAGCAGGTTTAATTGCGTATGCCTTTATTTTATTCAGTTTTGGCATTCATATGACACCTGCCGACTTCTGGCCGACGTCCCACATTAAACCGGATTGGCCGATTGACAAACAAAACCTCATGAGGCAACAAGTTGGTGATTACAATGCCGCCTTCAGACTGGTCTTTGGTCAGGGACTCTGGATCATTATCGGTTCTTTGATCGCTTTTCTCGTTGGCCAATTAATTGATGTCATCACCTTCCATTGGATCAAGGAGCGAACGGGAGAAAAATGGATGTGGTTGCGTGCCACTGGATCAACATTAATTAGCCAATTCATTGACAGCTTTGTGGTTTTATTTGTCGCTTTTTACATAGGAGCGGGCTGGGACATTCGATTAGTCCTTGCGATTGGCGTTGTCAACTATATCTATAAATTTATCGTCGCCGTAGGATTAACGCCTCTATTATACCTTGCACATGACGTGATCGACAGATATTTGGGAGATGAACTTGCCGAAGAGATGAAAAAATCGGCAATGGTGAAGGGGTAAAAGAACTTAGGCCGATCCGTTAAGATCAGCCTAAGTCCGCCTTCTCATAGTACATCAAAAACCTATACTCTCTATTTCAAACACTGTTCCAATTTAATTAAATCGAAAATAAATATTTACACATGTCATCGATCAGCACGCATAAAATATTGATGATCAGACCATCGCACTTCGGATTTAATTCCGAAACTGCTGAAAGCAATGCATTTCAGCAAATAGACAATAACATGAGTCCTGATGATATTGCCCAATTGGCGACTCGGGAATTCGATCAAATGGTTACCCTGCTCCGACAGGCAGATATCGAAGTTGAGGTCATTCAAGATACATCATCACCTATAAAGCCAGATGCCATCTTCCCAAACAACTGGATTTCATTCCACGAGAATGGCTTGATTGTCACATATCCCATGCAAGCTGAAGTAAGGCGGAAGGAAGTACGCCAGGATATGATCGATTCGGCGAGCACGTCCTGGGGCTATGAGGATCGCTGGGCTATGGATCAGATCTATTCAAATGGACCCTTTCTGGAAGGAACGGGAAGTATGATTCTTGATCGGCAATACCGGATCGTCTACGCTTGTCTGAGTCCTAGAACAGATCTCACACTCCTGAACGAATGGGCAAGCCGAATGGGCTACCAATCTGTATCCTTTATTGCCACAGATGCTTCTGGACAGCAGATTTACCATACCAATGTCATGCTGGCTTTAGGAGATGGGTATGCTGTAATCTGCCTGGATAGTATTCTTGAAAAGAAGGAGCGATCTCTTGTTGTCAAATCTTTAGAATCTACAGGAAAGGAGGTAGTCGATATATCCCTGGAACAAATGAATCACTTTGCCGGTAACATGCTCCAGGTCCTGGACCGGTCAGGGAAATCTCATTTAATCATGTCTGAACAGGCATTTCAATCCCTTAGCCCTGGCCAAATCTCACAATTATCAGCAAAAACAACGCTTCTCCCCATTCCATTGTGGACGATCGAACGGATTGGTGGGGGAAGCGCAAGGTGTATGATGGCTGAAGTCTTTTTACCAGGTTAATTCCGGAATAGACGTGCACAGAACTCTTCATTAGACCTTCCCTTTTTCCTATCTTGGAGTCTTTCCCAATTCCTTCATTATACTCTCTTTGCCATGAAGCATTGTCCCGCTCTTTTCGCCGCCTTCTTCACAGGTTTAATCAGTTTGACTGGCCAGATTGCCATCAATGAAATCATGTACAATCCACCAGAACCTGGAACGGATACACTTGAATATCTGGAACTGATCAACCTGTCAAATGTACCCGTCGACCTGGCCGATTATACCTTCACTTCAGGGATTGTTTTCACATTTCCGGCGATGATGATACCGGAAAATGGTTTTGTTGTTGTTTGCAAGAACGCACAACGGTTTTTTGATGTGTTCGGTACGACTGTATTGGAATGGACAACTGGGAGTTTGGACAATACAGGTGAAACTCTTGTTCTCGAAAATGCTTTCGGACAGGTGGTCGATTCTGTGTCCTATTCCGATCAGGGCGGATGGCCTGGATTGCCAACAGATGGCAATGGAAGTAGCCTCGTTTTGTGCGATCCTTTTGGAGACCATAATGACCCTTCCAATTGGCAGGCTGCATCCACATCGACCGGAAAGTTTGTCAATGGTATCGAACTCATGGCAAACCCATTGGCTGCATCTGGCTGCAAGTCAGCTGATGATAAAGCAATCATCCTTACTGGAATCTTTGATGCGCAGCCATCTAATGCCGGGACTAAAGGAATCGAAATTTTCCTGCTGAAAGATGTCGTTGACATGAGTATATATGGTATCGGATCGGCTAATAATGGCGGCGGTTCAGATGGCGTTGAATTTACATTCCCAGCCATCTCCGGGACAAAGGGTTCCTTCTATTATATCGCTGCTGATAGCACAATGTTTCGTGACTATTTTGGATTTAATGCCGACTATATCTCCTCTGCAGTAAATATTAATGGGGATGACGCGATGGAAGTTTTTGAAAATAGTATTGTCATCGATGTCTTTGGAGATATCAATAAGGATGGAACAGGAGAACCCTGGGAATACCTCGATGGTTGGGTGTATCGAGTGAATGGTACGGGACCAGATGGATCCACATTCAAACCTGAAAATTGGATATACAGCGGACTCGCTGCCCTTGAAGGCGCACCAAAAAATGAAGAAGCTCCAAATCCATTCCCACTTGGAACATATGACCCAAAAGGTTCAGTCGTCCTTCTGACAAACGATGACTATTCGTCAACACCACAAAATGTCACAAAAGTCATTTCCGTACAAGCCAATGACTTTAAACCCAATCCAATCCTCACATTTGAACTTGTAGAATTGCCGACTTTGGGCACAGCTGCAATTACAGGAGGAACGATGATTACCTACACTCCAAATCAGGATTATTGCGGACCCGATCAATTGAAATACAGATTATGTGACATTGATGGTTGCGACACTGCAACTGTATTTATTCAAGTGATTTGTCCGAAAGTTTATCCAGCCTATTCTATTGGTAAGGTTACGACGATCAATACAACAGGCGTACTTGACTCTGGTCAGATCGAATGCCAACTTGAAGGTATTGTCTATGGTGTAAACTTACGTCCTGGCGGTCTTCAGTTTACGCTCATTGATGATCAAAACGATGGGATTACAGTGTATTCACCAATAGATTATGGTTATGTCGTGAAAGAGGGAGATCGATTGATCACACAAGGTCGGATTATCCAGTATAATGGACTTGCTGAAATGCTGACCGATACAGTATGGGTTATCGCCAATAATGAAAGTCTGTTTGATCCGACAGTCGTAACGACTTTTGATGAGTCAATCGAATCTCAATTGATCCTGCTCCAAAATGTTTCATTGATTGATGCCGCGGAATGGACCAATTCAGGATTTGGATTCAATGTCCGACTCCAATCCGGTTTGGATACTCTTGTCATGCGAATTGATAACGATGTCAATTTATTTGGCACTTCTCCTCCAGTTGGGTTTTTCAATGTAACCGGCTTGGGCACTCAATTTGACGAAACATCACCATATCTGGATGATTACCAGATCATGCCACGATATATGGAAGATATTGACCTCATTAACAGCACGGTAGATCATTTAACCTCCACCTGGACACTATACCCTAATCCGATGGTCTCAAGCAGCATTCTCACCGCAGATGTGCCACTAAGGATGGTCTTGGTACTGGATATGACTGGTCGCGCCATTGAATATGGTCAAGCCATGGGCGATGAACTTCATTGGACAATAGATGCCTCCCATATTCCTCAAGGAAGTTATTGGATTCAGGCAATCACAAGAGTAGGAGAGCGAGTAACTCTGCCATTCATCCGAATAGATTAATTGTTGTTAATCAAGATTAACGGATCGTAGACCAGGTTCTTTCAATTCAACTTGAATGTGCTCATGCAAAGTTGTAGCAAGACGAATCCCAACAAAATCAACATGAACTGGAAAGGTTTTGTGGTGTCGCTCTACAAGCACTGCAATTTGAACCTTTTGGGGAATGACTTCCATCAAGGGTTTGAATGCATAAAACAAAGTTCT
Source organism: Lewinellaceae bacterium (assembly GCA_024642625.1). GTDB lineage: Bacteria > Bacteroidota > Bacteroidia > Chitinophagales > Saprospiraceae > JAGNXB01. The sequence goes on along the minus strand of JAHEAU010000001.1, from coordinate 32,462 downwards.
GCCTGTATTGGCGACATCATCAACAAGGATAACTGATTGGCCAGCAAACGTATCAATCGGCTGATCACATTGAGCAGGACCAAGAAGAGGATCCGCTGGATTCAGACGCAAATGATGAATCTGGATCTCAAATTCAGGGTGATATGCCAAGACAGCATCTCGAAGAATTGTCGCAAAATGGAGACCATTATTATTGATCCCCAACAGAAACAATTGCTTGCGTTCCCAGTTTTCTTCCGTAATCTCAATGGCTAATCGCTGAATTTTCTGTGCGATCTGTCTCTCATTCAATATTTTTACCATGTTGGGGCAATTCAACGACTAAGATAAGCCGCTAAAAACCAAACAACGGATGGCTGCAATATTGATTTTTACTCTTCTGATAGGAATTACTGTGTGGATATCATTTCGCCAGTATGGACGTATCATCCAGAATATCAAATTAGGCCAGGACGTACCCATTGAAGGTGACCAATTCCAACGGTTGCAAAACATGGCTTTTGTAGCTTTTGGACAGAAAAAGATGTTTAAAAACTGGATCCCGGCCATCCTGCATCTCTTTATCTATCTTGCTTTCCTACTCACCCAGATCGAGTTATTGGAAATCCTAGCTGATGGTTTTTCGGGCAACCATCGATTATTTGCGCCCGTTCTGGGATCTTTCTACACATTTATCATTTCCTTCATTGAAATCCTTTCTCTATTGGCATTTGGCGCTACAGTCATCTTTCTTCTGCGACGAAATGTGTTGAAAGTGGCCCGTTTCCAGAAACCAGAAATGAAAGGCTGGCCGACGCGGGATGCCAACCTGATTTTATTCGGAGAAATCTTGTTGATCATAGGCATTTTCTCGATGAATGGAGCAGATACGTTGTTGCAAAACATCAATCCTGATCATTACCCTCCAACTGGCTCATTGGCTGTTAGTTCCTGGTTAGGTCCATGGATGTTCGCCTCACTAGACGCTCACACATTAGTCTTTCTGGAGCGATTTGGGTGGTGGCTTCATTTGACAGTCGTACTGGGTTTTATCATGTATCTCCCATTTTCCAAACACTTGCACGTTTTTTTTGCCTTTCCCAATACCTATTTTTCCAAATTGTCGCCCCGCGGGAAAATGGAAAATATGCCCGCAATCATGAATGAAGTCAAATCAATGATGGGTCTTGGCGAATCCAGTGCAGATGAGGTAATGGTGGGCGACTTACCTGAATTCGGCGCCAATGACATCACCTCATTGAGCTGGCGAAACCTTCTGGAAGCATACAGCTGCACAGAATGTGGGCGATGTACTTCAGTTTGCCCAGCTAATCAAACAGGGAAAAAACTGTCGCCAAGAAAAGTGATCATGGCCATTCGTGATCGCACTGAAGAAGTCGGCGAAAAGATTCGAAGCGGCAATCCTGAATTTGTCAGGTCGGATGCCCGCGTAGTTGGGGTGAAACCAAATCGAGCCAACTTTGATGATGGTCGCAGTCTTTTCGATCTGATTTCACCTGAAGAGATTCATGCTTGCACAACCTGTAATGCCTGCGTTGAAGCGTGTCCTGTATTGATCAATCCATTAGAACCTATCCTCAAGTTGCGCCGCTATGAAATTTTGACACTGTCAGCCGGACCTTCGGATTGGTTGCCCCTTTTCAATAGTTTGGAAAATGCTGGCTCCGCCTGGCAATTAGCCGCTGACAGAGATGCATGGACAAAAGAAATGAATGGCTAATATCACAGAGTACCCGAAAACTATAGAAGATGGAAAATCAGCTACAAATCAGGACTCTTGCAGAATGGGCAGCACAAGGTGAACGCCCTGAATTTTTGTTTTGGGTAGGCTGTGCGGGGAGTTATGATGCTCGAGCACAAAAAGTAACAAAAGACTTTTGCAAAATTCTTCACCACGCCGGTGTTACATTTGGGATTCTCGGCACGGAAGAAGCTTGTACAGGTGATCCAGCTCGAAGGGCCGGGAATGAATTCATTTTTCAAATGCTCGCCCTTCAGAATATCCAGACGTTAAATGGTTACAACGTCTCCAAGATCGTCGCCACCTGTCCACATTGCTTCAATACATTGAAGAATGAGTATCCAGAATTGGGTGGCACATATGAAGTCTGGCATCATACCCAACTCTTGAACTTTTTACTGCAATCCGGAGCCCTCCGGATCCCTGACTCGGAAGATGCTTCTCCAGTAACTTACCATGATTCATGTTACCTGGGAAGGATCAATGGGGAATATCAGGCACCTCGACAGATCCTTGAACATCTGAAAGCCAATATCGTTGATATGAACAGGACAAAGGCCAATGGTCTTTGCTGTGGTGCAGGTGGCGCGCAAATGTGGAAAGAGGACGAACCCGGAGACAAACGGATCAATATCGAACGAGCTGAAGAAGCATTGCAGACTGGTGCCAAAACTGTCGCCGTGAATTGTCCATTTTGTCTCACCATGATGAGTGATGGCATAAAGGCGAAAGACAAACAAGATGATGTCATGGTCTATGATCTCGCTGAATTGATCGTCAAGAACAACAAATGGTAGGTACAACAATCAATACTTCGCCGTTCAATGGATTTGATCCTTCAAGCAGAATTTGGCTTTTCCAAACCATTGAACCACTTTCAAAAGAGGATCAAAAAGTGATTCGGCAACTTTTAGACACCTTTATATCTGGATGGACAGCACACCAACAATCTCTACAAGCAGCCTTCAATCTATATTTGGACCACTTCCTCGTAGTCTCCGTGGATGCTCAAGGCAATCATGCCACAGGTTGCTCACTTGATGCACTTCATCAACATGTAGCCAGCATTGGCAACCAAATTGGAAAGGACCTTTTCAATCGTTTACATATCCCAGTTTTCCTGGAGGATGGCATCGTATTTTACACAAAAAAGGAATTGAAAACCAGACTTCATGAAGGCATAATATGTTCTGATTCTCTTATTCTGGATCAAACGATCCAGCAGATAGGTGAATGGAGAAATATGTGGATAACTCCAATTAAATCTTCTTGGATAAGGTCAATGATTCCGATACCATCGTAAGTCCCAATCATTGAGGAATCTCTGTCCTCTCCGTGTGAAAATGTAGCCAGCGCGTTAATTTTTTGTCAAAGTCATATCCCGGCTTTCCTCAATGCCACTCCTTGGCGTTACTTTTCCATATTAAATCAATTGCCTCATGAAAAAATATATTCTGGTCAGTGCGATCACAGCCTTAACTGTTACTGGTGCTCTATTTGCTGCAGCTTATTTGTTTGGTTGGCAGACAAAAACAGTCAAGATTCAGCATGTAAATGATCTACCAGTCCAAGGAGCCATGTATACCACCAACAGTGATGGTGAACTTATCCCCCTTGATTTTACAAAAACTGCGACCAAAGTCATGGATGCGGTTGTGAATATCAAATCGACCCAAAGTATGGATTCTCGGAGCATGACCAGACAATCCAACCCGATGGGTGATTTATTTGGTGATGACCTGTTTGAACGATTCTTTGGGCCGCAAAACCAATATGAATCCCCAAATCAACCTCGAGAACCAGAAATGCGTGTCGGAACTGGATCCGGGGTGATTATTCAGCCAGATGGTTACATCATCACGAACAATCACGTCATTGAAGACGCAACAGATGTTGAAGTCACCTTGCATGATAACCGCAGTTTCAAGGCAAAACTTGTCGGTGTAGATCCTACCACGGATCTGGCTTTACTTAAGATTGAAGAATCCGGGTTGCCTTCTGTTTCCTTTGTGAATTCGGATCAGGTTCAAGTTGGCGAATGGGTTATGGCAGTTGGCAATCCCTTCAACCTCAATTCAACTGTAACCGCCGGTATCGTATCTGCGAAAGGACGGAACATAAATATCCTTAGAGATCAATTTGCAGTAGAGTCATTTATTCAAACAGATGCAGCTATAAATCCTGGAAATAGTGGGGGTGCATTGGTCAATCTGGAAGGAAATCTGATAGGTATCAACACAGCAATTGCAAGCCCAACCGGATCATATTCTGGTTATGGATTTGCGATTCCCTCAAATATTGTCAGTAAGGTTGTTGAAGATCTCTTAGAATTTGGCACCGTCCAGAGGGGTTTCATTGGTGCAATGATTCGTAGCGTAGATAATAACCTGGCTAGTGAGAAAGGACTCAAACGCTTCCAGGGCGTATATGTCGACAGTCTTGTTGGTGGCGGAGCTGCTGAAGCTGCAGGAATTCTTTCCGGTGATATTATCACGGCGATCGAGGATTCGCCGGTGAATAATTCCTCAGCACTATTGGAAACAATTGCCCGTCATCGACCTGGGGATCGACTAAAAGTTACTGTTGACAGAAATGGCTCGATGAAGGACTTCTCGATAGTTCTCAACAATAAGAACGGTGATACAAAACGTGTCGTCAAAGAAACTCCCCGAAAGATTGAAGAGCTTCTCGGCGCTGAATTGGCTAGTGTCACTCCAGGTACAGCTAAAAAACTGGGTATTGATGGTGGTGTTCAGATCAAGAAACTGATGCCCGGAAAACTTCGCAAAGAAACAAATGTCCAGGAAGGATTTATCATTCTTCGAATTAACGGAAAAGAGGTAGACGATCCTAAGGATGTGGACACTCTTCTGAGTCATAACAAAGGCGGAGTCATGATCGAAGGCATCTATGACAGCAAACCAGGTGAAACATATTATTACGCTTTTGGTATGTAACGTTCGCCAAGAGAACATGTCCAAAGCCCCTCCAGGTTCGTCCTGGAGGGGCTTTTATCGATCAGGACATTGTGTCTATCGAAATACCAGAAGTGAACAATTGGGAACCTGTACCTTGTACGAATGCTAAGGGAACTAAAAACATTTATTGGTATCCAGGCACTGGATCTTGAAGTACACTTTGGGCAACAGGATAAGTCAAATTCTGTCTTGCCAGTCACCCTGAAATGGAATACAAAAGAAGTCCGAACCATTACTCAAATAAACTTGGTTCTGAAAGAGGAGTATACCAGAGGCCGCTGGACTCGAAAACACAAACAAACTCTACAGTTAGGCCAGTGCACATTAAACGGACCATGGCATGTCAAACCCGACTTACCCGTCGTGTTTAATACTGAAGTGCCATATGATCTCGCATCCAGTCCATTGGACCGGCTGAAAAAGAAATTAATCTTTCGTCCAATAGCTCTTAGTTTGGGATGGATTGAAAATGTACAATCTCACTTTTACTTGGAGATAACAACGACGATAAAAGGTGCCGCACTGCCAACAGTCAGGCGGATCGATCTCCCTGAATTGGGCATTGTATAATCCTCTTTATTCTTGTTTTTGAAATTCACGGATCATCTCTTCAGGATCTTTCCCAAGGTTTTCTAACAAGATTCGTGCATCTTTAGCGAAGATGTCTTCCGGATAGTCTTTCAAGTATCCTTCGTAAGCTGTTCGAGCTGCTTCAAGGTCCTTCAAATCATTTTCTAGCGTAAATGCCTCCAAAAATCTCGCTTTGGGTGCGATCTCACTCGTTTTAAAGCGGGTGTAAACCCATTGATACAGTCTGACAGCAATCACCGGCATACGCAAGCTCGCTGCCAATTTTGCGCCTTCATTCAGATAGGCAGCCGACTGCAGTCGATCAGGGTAAAGAAGGGCATACGATTGGCAGAATGCGATATATTCCCTTCCAGCCTGTTTAGAAAATTCACCTAAAGAATCAACGACAATCCGATCTCGCAAAAGCTGATGGGTACTATCAGGATCGGGGAAATCAGATGGGCAACAATCTACATTGTCAGATGTCTTTCCAAGGCAACAGATCATATCAGCCAGAGTCACGAACTTCCAATGGACTCTGTACAAACTGGACAACCCATGCAAGTTGATCCCTCTGTCCGGACTCTCTGGATTCGATAGAATCGCCTTTTGAAAAAGTCGTTCTGCATCGATGAGTCGAGACAATGACACTGCTTTAGCAGCAAGTTGTCCAAACACATGACCCCCATCGATTGATGGATCGTCTAGTAATGCCAGCTCAATCTTTTCTTCTGCCGCATTCAATTCTGGTAGTGTGTGAATGGAGTCTAGGTCCGGTAGGGCAGAGGTGTTCGATTGATCATGACAACCAGCAAAAATAAGCACTCCGAATAGGCTAACCCAGAAAAGAAATTCATTCATTCGCTTCAATTTTTTACAAAAGTAGGTGGTTCTATTACTTCTCAAGACGTCAACTGAACATTTGTCCTGAATTCACCATTCTTGTTAGATGATCAACTCCGAATCACCTGTTCTCTTTTGGTTTCGACGTGATTTGCGTCTGCACGATAATTGCGGACTTTTTCACGCCCTGTCAAGCGGCCGCCAAGTCATTGCTTGTTTTGTCTTTGACACAAACATACTGGATCAATTGGAAGATTGTAATGATGCCCGAGTGACATTCATACATCAGGCTGTCAGCCATCTGAAAACAGAAATCCAGAAAAAAGGCGGTGATTTGTTCATCCTTCATGGTCAACCTGAAGTAGAGATACCCGCGTTAGTAGAGGCACATTCAGTACAAACGATATTTGCAAATCATGATGATGAACCTTACTCCCTGAAACGGGATGAACAAATACAGAAATGGTGTATTTCAACGAATCGTTCATTTCAGACCTTCAAAGACCACGTCATCTTTGAACGAAATGAAGTAGTCAAACCTGATGGCCACCCCTATACCGTATTTACGCCGTATTCAAAAACCTGGAAAAAAATAATGGTCGAAAGTGGCGTTTTGGCTGATGGTTCGTACGCCTGCTTTCGATCGTATCCCTCTTCAGAAATCAATGGATGGAAACAAATGCCTTTGTCTCCAATTCGGTCACTAAAAGAAATAGGCTTTGATCCTGTTGTGATTTCATTTCCAAGTCGGGAATGCGATCATTCTATTTTATCAAATTATCATCAATCGAGAGATATTCCATCCATTAATGGAACTAGTAAACTGGGTATCCATTTCCGATTTGGGACAATAAGTCTGAGAGAAAATGCCCGATTTGCACTTTCTGTAAGTGAGGTATATCTGAATGAATTGATCTGGAGGGATTTCTATGCAATGATTCTTTTCCATTTTCCGCATATCGTTTCCGGACCATTTAGAAAAGAATATGAGCAGATTGCATGGCGGAATAATGAAGCAGAATTTGATTTATGGTGTGTCGGAAAAACGGGGTATCCACTAGTAGATGCCGGAATGCGCCAACTCAATCAGACTGGCTGGATGCACAACCGAGTTCGGATGGTCGTCGCCAGTTTCCTGTCAAAACATCTACTGATAGATTGGCGATGGGGCGAACATTATTTTGCGAGAAAATTATTGGATTATGATCTGGCAAGTAATAATGGCGGTTGGCAGTGGGCGGCAGGATGTGGCACTGATGCTGCACCGTATTTTCGAATTTTCAATCCGACGGCTCAACAGAAACGATTTGATCCGGACATGAGGTACATTAAAACGTGGGTACCCGAATTCGATACATCTGAATATCCTGAGCCAATTGTTGAACACAACTTTGCTCGGGAAAGGTGTTTGAGCATATATAAGTCCGGTATAAACAGCCCAAAATAAAACAAGGCCTTCATTGGATTGGATCCGGAAGGCCCTGTTTTGGGAAATTGCGGTTTCTGGGATGGAAATCGGATTGGAATAAAAATGGGTTTGTCTTTAACGCCCATGGGATCAATCCGAATGTCTCTCGACAGCTCTAAGGTATTAAAGGAATTTTACATACAAAAGCACTTGAAGTATAATAATTTACAAATTGCGCATTGCATTTATTTGTAAATCATTATTTTCTAACGTCTTATCGAATTCAACTTAAAGTAAAAAAGCGGTTGAGATTTTTTTCAAATCTCAACCGCTTTACTTTAATCAGATGATATAACTGACTAATTGACTTTCTGAACATGCAAACTGAATGGCCGTTTGCCTTCCTGACTAACCCATATTAATACAGGTCCTGATGGCCAATCTTTACAATTCACTTGAACTGTTTTCGTTTGAGCTGGCAATACTTCCTGATGCAATTTTCTTCCTAGAATATCATAGAAATCTACATGTGTTTCCGTTGGTAATGTTTCTAACATCCGAATGGTAAGCAAATCACGAAAAGGATTTGGGAACAAAATGACATTAAACATTTCGGCTTCCTTCACTAAGACACGCACCAAATCTGAATTTGCCATTACACCTTGGGCGGAAACCATTCTTATCTTATAGATATTTTCACCCCATTCGGGTACCAAATCCCGATAGCTATACCAGCTTCCAACATTTGATTTCCCAAGCACAGTGGACAGATATTGATAAGTGATTCCATCAATTGAACGTTCAACGACATAAACATGATCCATATCATAGGCTGGCGAGAACCATCGAAGGTCTACATCCAACTCCGCTGTAACCAATCCATTAAATTGGCTAATGACATGCTTACCACCGCATTCATCCACTTGGACTTGCAATATTGACATAGCGATACAACCGTCCACATTTACCGTCAATGAAATAGTCTGGATTCCGGCAGCATCCCAACTTACATTATTCACTGCCAACGTTGTTGCAGTTTGGGGATGTCCATTCGGCCCAAAATCCCAAAAATATGTTGCATTCGGACCATTATTCGCTGCCATATAAAAGTAGTCTTCACCCATGCATAAAGGTCCGGCAGGCCCAATAATTTCAGGATTTGGATCGACCACTGATTTTGTAACGATATTGGACTCTCCAGGATAATTCCAGCAGCCTGCACGACGCGCACACCGAATATAATAAGTTGTCACCTGGATGGCTGACGGATCATAATTGGGGGTGTTGGAGTTGGGTATGGGTATCCAATTGGGATTCCCGGGAAAGTAGTTTGGATCTAATTCAGATCGAAGCCAGAGATATTCAAATTGCCCTGTACCCCCGGTTGGAAAAAGAATATTGACAATTTCGTCAGGGTTTTCTCCAGGCGCACAAAGCACTTCATCATATCCGATCTCGCCTCCGGTGTACACATTATCACAACGCGCATGAATACCAGCGTCAAACGTCAGATCATCCATTCCTCCTGACAGAATGGTGAATTCTGCCACACAACCTGAACTATTGCTAGCATCGCTATCCAATGCATCATTGCCTCCAGCATCCTGAACTGTAAACTGGAATGCTGATGTATCTATGACAAAACATATGGAATATGTGCCTGGTTGGACATCATGAAAGAGATAGTACCCTGTATTAAATCCAAATCCACTGGTGTATGTACTATCAATGACCTCATCGTCAGATGTTCCATAATCGCCATCAGGCCCGGTTTTGACCAGCTTGACAAGAATGCCGTTTTCTCCATATTCCCCATTATCCTGAATGCCGTCACGGTCACTGTCAAGCCATACGAAATCGCCAATGGAGAGGTCACAATCATCGATTCCATCTGCCAATGAAATTTGTTCCGCAGCTGTACAATCATGTCCATCTGTTACGGTTACAGTATACACACCCGCACTCAATCCTGTAACGACATTGTTCGGACTGTTGGATGCATCATTCCAGAGATATTGATAGGGTAGTGTCCCTCCAGAGACCAGCACAGAGGTCTCTCCGTTTGATCCGCCTTCACAGGTCGGATCGATCCCGAAAAGCTCAAGTGAAAGCGGAGGAGGCTCCAATATGTCTTGTTGAAGCACCAGAGTGCATCCCTTGGCATCTGTGGCAGTTACAGTGTATGCACCTCCTGCAAGGTTTTCAACATCCGCTGTTGTCGCGCCATTGTTCCACAAAAATGTATATGGACTTGTCCCGCCGGAAACGGCCACATGTAATTCGCCATCTGCAGATCCAGCACAACGAACATCGGAATAACTGATAGATGCTATTAAGCCAACAGGACCATTAACATTAAATACAGCAGATTTTGGACAGCTGTTCTGATCGGTCACTGTCACAGCATACATTCCTGTACCGAGACCAACTATTGAACTTGTTGTTGCGCCTGTATTCCAGATATAGATGTAACCAGGTGTTCCACCCGAAACGGTTAAATCAACCGAACCAGTTTGATCTCCAAAACAGGATGGTTCCGTTATTACTCCTGAAAGGATCAGTTCGGTTGGCTGACCAATTGAATACTCTGAAACAGAAGAGCAGCCATTTGCATCCACAACAGTCACTTGATATGTACCTGCTTGAAGTCCTGAAGGGTCTTCTATATCTGGAGCATTGGACCAATCAAACGAGTAAGGCGAAACACCTCCCGTCACTGTGAGATCAATTGCTCCTGTTGATTGGCTATAGCAATCTACGTCAGTGATCAAAGCAGAAACGAAAGGTGAAGCGAACAATTCGACAACCACTGGAGTTGAAGCCAATTCCTCTGTGCAATCTTCACGCCTGACTGTCCTGACAAACCACGTTGTACTCATCAAGGTACCGGGGTCAAAACTGGATTGATCCGCTCCTGGGATCAAATCCCAGATTAATGGATCAAAGGGAAGACCTGTCGTGCTAGAATACCAGGTATAAACGAGATTTCCCGATCCACCTGAAGCAGGGACAAGCTCGATAATCTGATTCGGATCTATATTCTCAGCGCATACTTTTTGGTCATAGCCTATAGTCCCAGGTTCCACGACATTCTCACAGCACTTTACTTCTTTAGTTACGTAGTCTGTTTCACCCACATATTCAGAACATCCTGAACGGCGGGAACAACGCCGATACCAGGTAGTCATTGTGATCGGCCCCGGATCATACTCTGCTGAATTTGAATTGGGCAATGGGTGCCAATATATCACAGGCAAAGAAGGATCTTCAGTAGTATACATCCAGACATATTCTAGGTTTCCGGATCCTCCTGAAGGTAGAATGACATTTTCAATCAAGGATGGATCGAAAATTGGGTTCGGACATCCAATTTCATCACCTGAAATACTGCCTCCATCCGTGACATTGTCACAGAGAAGCACTTCTGGACCAAAGAAGTGTGTACCACTATTGGCCGACAGGAAATCCGGAAAAAGGATTCCAAAACAAATCAATAGGAAGAGAGTAGGCCAAGGAAGAATCCTTGCCAGAAAACCATGGTTTCTCATAAAATGCGGTTGTAGAGTACCTTATAAATATCCCATTTTACCTTCTTTCCCGAAGGTCAATCATGGTTCTTGGGTTGCCTTGCTGGCAAGAGCCAAGTTAGGAATTTACATGCAGAATTGGGGCATTTATCCCAACAATTCCTCATGAATTGCCAAGACCTGAGGCAACAACAATCCCTTGCCATCATTCCTGATGATGTAGTCACAATACCTGCGTTTTTCGGATTCTTTCATTTGATGGTGAATTCTGGACTCAACCTGCTCTTTTTTAACATTATCTCGCGCCATGACACGTTGAATTCGCAAATCTTCCGGAGCCGTAACCAAAATCAATTCATCAAGTAATCTGAATCCACCAGATTCAATCAACAAAGCCGCTTCTTCAATGGCATAAGGTGTTTCCACTGGCAAATTCGAAAACCAATCCCGGATATACCCATGGACCCGTGGGTGTATAATAGCGTTAAGTCCAGACAGTTTCTCCTTACTTCCAAATACCTGGGAAGCAATAAAAGCTCGATCTGGAATGCCTTCAACATAGCTGCTACTCCCTAGTAATTCAATCACAGCTTCCATGACATGTTCATCCTCTTCCAATAGCAATCGACTGACTTGATCTGCATAAATTACGGGAACGTGAAGTGCTTCAAATATGCGGCACACTGTCGTTTTGCCACTACCAATATTTCCAGTGATGCCAATTTTAATCATGGTCTGTTAGTCTTGATATTTGTACGGTTAATGATGTTTTACCTTCTTTTAGATCATCAGGATACATCCCTCCTGCACGAATTTGAAGATCATTCCAAAAGCTGAGATAAACCGATTCCCGAATGTCAATGATTATCGTTTGATGTGTGGTCGTGTAGGATTGATCAATCATCACCCAATCATATTGCTTGCCTACGTACATAACATCCGGTATCGTTGGATATTCAGCAATGACCTCCAGTCGAACCATATAATAGGCATCAACTACCTCCGCTGACTCTATGGCCAGTTTTGCTGATTCTCGATAAGCTTGAATCAAGCCCGGGACGCCCAATTTGGTTCCTCCATAGTACCGAACAACAATGATCAATACATTGGACAACCCAAAACTATCAATTTGACCCAGAATGGGTTTTCCGGCACTACCAGAAGGCTCTCCGTCATCGTTCGCCCGGTATTGATCATCCCCAGGTCCAAACCGATACGCATAACAATGATGTGTCGCTTTTGGATGAAGAGACTTTGTCTCCTCCAAAAACTGTTGATATTCTGTTTGATTGGTCAGAGGAAATGCAAATCCTAGAAACTTGCTGGCGCGCTCTCGAAGATCAGACGTGGCTGGTGCTGCCAAAGTACGATAGTGGTCTGATGTCGTCATACCTGCATGGTAAGTAGAGTCAAAGAAAGAAGGGCAAACACAATTCCGATCCCATTTTTCCACGAGAATGATTCTTTGAAAAAAAAGACCCCAAATAACGTAGATAAAAAAATGGTCGCCGTATTGTTCACAGGAAAGATGATACTGGCATCCAGATCACCGCCAATCGCTCGCATGAGAAAATAGATAGAGAAGAAATTAGGCACGCCCAATATCCATCCAGCGATGAGATGTTTCCAGCTAAAAAAGGCATCTCGTTCAATCTTCGACTGAAATGTGATAATACTTCCGCAGAAAAATGCCCCGGCAAAAACAACAGCAATGAACCGCGGGTCACCCGTAGTGGCCACCAATCCCGATTCAGCAATCAACAATCCGATTTCGATAGCACCCGCCAAGAAAAATGTACCCAAAACCAAAGCCAATGCAGTTGTGTGAGACCCTGCTTTTCGATCGACAACTTCTTCAGAATATTTACTGGAACGAACCAACAACAGTGGAATAGCTGCCAGACCAAGGACAATTCCACTTGCTTTTGGGAGTGTAACTGCCTCATGATAGATGAGAATTGCATACAAGGCACTGATCACAAGTGACATTTTCTGGACAGCAGACATAGTCGCCATCCCCCAGACAGAAATGGAGATACCAAACAGGTAAAAACCCGCAATAAAACACACACTAAGACCTACAGCCAAAAAAAACCAAGGCTCTTTCAGGACGATTGAAGTCAGTGGCCAATCACCAGCAACTACAGCTGCTGCAACAACACAGGCAATGTAATTATGCATGATGCCTGCCAAGACCCGAACTTGAAAGCGTGGCCAAACTTTAAAACATATTCCAAGAAAAACGGCCAAAACAACCGAAAATATCAAGTTCAGCATAAGTTTGCAGATCGGAGTGCCAAGGTCGTTAATGAAACGCTAAGCTACGATCATCACCATTAGTTCGCCCCAACTTTGCCCGTATCTTTACCGCACATGGAACAGGATCTGACCTTAAAACAATATCGGAATATTATTGCCCGATGTCGTCTCCTCTTTACTCGAAAGATGTCTGACTATGGTCACTCCTGGAGGATCCTGCGTCCGATGTCAATGACTGATCAACTATTAATCAAAGCCAAACGCATTCGATCAATTGAACAAAGCGGTATCCAGAAAGTAGAAGATTCTGTAGATCAAGATTTTATTGGCCTTGTGAATTATGGCATTATGGCCATCATCCAATTGCGTTTTCCTGTTTCAGACACTCAACAAATAGAGACTGATACTGAGATTCTTGAAAGATATGATCAGGTCCAACTCGAGATTGAAGAGTTGATGCTAGCAAAGAATCATGACTACGGAGAAGTCTGGCGGGAGATGCGAATTTCCTCAATGACTGACCTTATCCTGATGAAATTGCTGCGTATCAAGCAGATTGAAGAACAAGAAGGCCGAACACTCGTTTCAGAAGGTTTGGATGCGAATTATGCAGATATCGTGAACTATTCCATTTTTGCGTTGATTTTAGGCCAACACACAACACAACAACCATGAATTTAGGAAGTTTGATCCTTTTAATTGGCACCATTGCCATACTTCTGACTCTGATTAGCAGTCTGATCTCACGTCAAAAGCGGAACTGGCTTCTGCAATTTCTTCAACACTTTTGCGGCACTTTATTTGTCATTTCCGGCTTTGTAAAAGCTGTTGATCCTCTTGGTACTGCCTATAAAATGGAGCAGTATTTTGGTGAATTCGCAACCACCTTCGCAGACACATGGATGTCCTGGATTAGTCCACTTTTTCCATTTCTATCTGCACACTCAACCGGATTTGCCATCAGCATGATTGCGCTGGAAATTGCGTTGGGTATCATGTTGATCCTGGGTGTTTGGAAAAAACTGACAGCCTGGGCCTTCTTCCTGCTTGTCTTGTTTTTTACTATCCTCACCGGATTCACCTATCTCACCGGATATGTACCATCCGGTACTGGTTTTTTTGCCTTTGATGCATGGGGACCATACACCACAAGCAATATGCGAGTAACAGATTGTGGCTGTTTTGGTGACTTCATCAAATTGGAACCAAAAGTTTCATTCTTCAAAGATTTGGTACTGTTGATCCCGGCAATCTTTTTTCTATTTGCCAGTCGATCTCTATGCACGTTGTTGCCAGAACCTCAAGGGAAAAGACTAACGATTGGGTTAACTGCACTGATTCTAATATTTTGCTTTTGGAACACTTTCTGGGATCTCCCAATGATTGATTTTCGCCCATTCAAGGAAAATGTCAATCTCCGAGCTGAAAAGATCGCGGAGGAAGATGCTCAAGCAAATGTTGAAATCACTGCCTGGCTGCTGAAACACAAAACAACTGGTGAAGTAAAAACAGTCTCTAATGAAGAGTATATGTCCAACCTTGCTGACTACAAGGGAATTTGGGAAGTGGTAGATCAGATCAAATCAGAGCCATCCATCCCAATCACCAAGATCAGCGATTTTGAAGTAACTGATCAAGAGGGCAATGATGTGACGTATGACATACTTGACGCTGAAGGCTACCAATTTATGATTGTTAGTTATCATCTGCTGGAAGAATCTTCGTCGATAACGACAGAGACTAAACAAGACACGATTTGGGCCATCGATACAATTATTCAAGCTTCAGATACTCAGTTTGTCAAGAGAATCGAACAGATTGATCAAAAAACAATTCAATCTGAAGATATCCATTGGAATGAGGCCTTCCAAAATGCATTTTTGGATCAAATCAATTCTCTCTTGGGTGAAGCAGCTGAGTCCGACATCAATGGGTTCTTGATCACATCATTTGTGAGTGAGGAAAAGTTGGCAGATTTTCGCACTGATTGCAAGTTTGATCATACAGTTTACATGGCCGATGATATCCTCTTGAAGACAATTATTCGCTCCAACCCAGGTATTGTTTTGATGAAAGATGGCGTGATCCTTAAAAAATGGCATTACCGGCACCTACCATCCTTTCAGGAGATCAAGGACCGCTGGATGAAATGATCAACTCCAAAGGCACTTCGATTAACCCCTGAAAGAGACCAAAGACTAAAGAAAACAAAGCAAGTTTTGGCAATTCGATCACAGAGCCAATGTAGGTTTATCGATGGGCCATCGAACCTAATTTTAGCTAATTGATTGAAAACCCCCAAATACTCGCGGTCGAGTAGGTTTTTCTTTAAGAATCATCCTGCTGGGATTTTATCCAGAAGCAAGTCAGGATGAAGGGTCGTTGGAATAGAAGCTCTCTAAGTATTCATTTGGGCAAGAATCATTTAAGAATAACATTTTGCCTGAATATTTTCTTTTCTTTGCTACAGTTCATAGACATCCCATGCTCAGTCGGAGAAATATTAGGATCAAGGTGCTGCAATCCCTTTATGCAGCGACAATGTCACCCGCAATCACAGGTGAACAGTTGCTCGAAAGCTACAAGCAGACATGTATCCGAACATACAAATTGTTACATTTTGCTCTTGATCACTACATATTATTGGCCAGTTTTGCAGTAAAAGATGCAGAGCATCGTTCTGGAAAACTGCTAGTCAATGATGATGACAAAGCGTTTTCCGGCATTTTGTATACCAATGATCTCATCCAGTCCCTGGTGCAGAATAAATATTGGAAAACAGAAAAGGCCAGACTAGATATCAAACCTGTTTCAGAAGAGGATATTCTCAGGAATATGTATACTGAGTTCAGTAAAACTGAGGACTATATTTCATATTGGAAAGAGAACAAGGACCATGGAGATATATTACTCAAACTGCTACGATTCTCCATCAATCATCCTCATTTTGAGGAAATCATGGAGGATAACCACGCAGCTTGGGTCGATGACAAGTCCTTGATATTAGGCAGTTTGAAGAAGATCATTAAAGTTCTGCCGCAAAATGAGGATTTCTACTCGGAGTATCTACTCGATGAAACCCTGATCAATGATTTTGGAAGAAATATGCTGCTGGCTGTTTGGAATCAAGATGAAGAATTAACAAAGAATATATCTCCAACATTGAAAAATTGGGATATCAATCGAGTGGCAACTCTGGATCTTTTGATTCTGAAAATGGCTGTTTGTGAATTCCTCTATTTTCCGACGATACCCACAAAAGTGACCTTAAACGAATTTGTTGAAATCGCGAAACAATACAGTACAGACAAGTCAAAAGATTTCATCAACGGTATCCTGGATCGACTCATGAAAGAACTAACTGCAGCCGGAAAAATAAATAAATCTGGTCGTGGCTTGGTGGAATAAGGTACACTACTCCTTCTAACTACCTTAACGTTAGCGCATTATGAAAAAACTATTTCTCTTTGCTAGTTTTCTGATAACATTACAATTCCAGAATTCAGCTCAGACCCCTGAATCTGTGAATGCGGTTACCGGTAAATATGTTTTCATTGATCATTACACTCCTTATTTGGATGGAGATCTTGCAGATAGAGGTCTAATGACATCTGCAATAGAAGTCGGATACACCCGCTGGTTACATAAGAAGTTTAATCTCCATGTCCCGGTTCGATTTGGTACAGCCGACATCCCACAATCGCCGTTAAGGGGAAATGCAATTCCCTGGATAAATGTAGATGCAACAGTGCAGATCAAGGTGTGGGACAATACCAAATGGATAAATCCATATTTACTTACCGGTATTGGTGCAGTAATGACAAACTGGACGGATATCTCTGCCCAGGTACCTGCCGGAGCAGGGATCAACATCCAGCTTCATCCGAGCTTTTATATCAATTCCCAGGTTGAATATAGATGGGATCTGTTAGAGGATGCCCAGAATATCCATTACAGTATAGGTGGCGTTTTTGTCATCGGTAATGTAAAAAAGAAGCCCGTTGATACGGATGGCGATGGCATTACAGATCTCGAAGATAAGTGTCCATTGATTCCAGGATCTGTGGAGTTGATGGGGTGCCCGGATACGGATGGAGATGGCATTTCGGATTCGGATGATCAATGCCCAGACGTGCCGGGTATTGCTGCACTACATGGTTGTCCCGATACAGATGGTGATGGAATCCCAGACGCGAAAGATGCTTGTCCTGGTGAGGCCGGACCAGCTGCAACCAATGGCTGCCCTGACCGAGATAAAGATGGAATAATTGATTCAAAGGACAAATGTCCGGATGTTGCTGGTCCTGCCAATCTAATGGGCTGTCCTGACCGGGACAATGATGGCGTAGCCGATTCGGATGATAAATGTCCGGATGTGCCGGGTGTTGCTGCGAACAATGGATGTCCAGCAGATCGGGACAATGATGGCGTTGCAGACGCAAACGACCGATGCCCTGATGAAGCTGGCCCTGCTTCAAACAAAGGATGTCCAGAATTGAAAAAAGAGGATAAGGAGATCATTCAAATTGCAATACAGAAAATTCAATTTGAAACGAACAGCTCAATATTAACAAAGGCCAGCTATCCATTACTCGACCAATTGGTTGCTGTATTGAATAACAACAAAGCTTACTATTGCGATATTGCTGGCCACACAGATAGCTCCGGAGATGATGCACACAACATGACATTGTCTGAAATGCGCGCATTGGTTTGTTACACCTACTTGACCGAAAAAGGAATCAATGCTGATCGAATGACACATGCCGGTTATGGAGAAACAAAACCAGCAGCGGATAATGCAACTCCTGAAGGACGAAAAACCAACAGGCGAGTAGAATTCGACCTCCATATAAAATAACCGTTATCAAAAAGCCCCGGACCGACAGTTCCGGGGCTTTTCTTTTAAGAGTTCAACGTACGAATGACTATTTTTGGCCCATGAAGGAAAAGATCATCATCCTCGATTTTGGAAGTCAGTATACTCAACTAATTGCTCGACGAGTTCGGGAATTACAAGTTTTCTGTGAAATTCTTCCGTACTATCAAGAGGTCCAATTGGACGAAACAGTTAAAGGCGTTATCCTGTCTGGAAGCCCATTTTCTGTTAAAGACCCAAATTCTTTAAGGATTGATCTTCATTCCATTTTAGGGAAAGTACCACTCCTGGGCATTTGTTATGGTGCTCAATTGATCGCCGATGAATTAGGCGGTACCGTGTCAAGAAGTGAAAAAAGAGAATACGGTAAAGCCACTTTACAGATCCATGAACAAAACGATCCATTTTTAGCAGATCTTTCCTCACTGAGCCAGGTTTGGATGTCCCATGCTGATACCATCCAGGCCCTTCCAGATACCTTTACATTATTGGCCGGTACCCAATCTATTGATGTTGCTGCATTCAGTTATAGGCAAAACGGATCTGCACCAACCTATGGCATTCAGTTTCATCCTGAAGTCACACACAGCCTCGAAGGGAAAGCCTTCATCCGAAATTTTCTCTATGATATTTGTCATTGTCACGGTGACTGGACACCTGCCTCATTCATTGAAGAGACGATCGCCAACATACAACTTCAGATAGGCGAAGAACATGTTCTCATGGCCCTCTCAGGCGGCGTTGACAGTACCGTAGGAGCTGTTTTGTTGCATCAGGCTATTGGAAGCCGGCTACATTGCTTCTTCATTGATAATGGATTGCTACGAAAGGGCGAATTTGAACAAGTGTTGAGTGATTATCAGCACATGGGCTTGAACATTAATGGTGTAGATGCCAAAGAACGATTTTGGTCCGCGCTAAAAGGTGTCTCCGACCCAGAAACAAAGCGAAAGATTATTGGAAGGGAATTTATTCATTTGTTTGAAGAAGAATCCCACTCCTTACCTGGAGTTAAGTGGCTTGGACAAGGTACGATCTATCCTGACGTTATCGAATCCAACCCAGTTCAAGGCCCTTCTGCTACGATTAAATCGCATCACAATGTTGGAGGACTGCCTGAAAAGCTGCATTTAAAGATTATCGAACCGCTTCGTATGCTGTTCAAAGATGAAGTGAGAAAAGTAGGTATGGCACTCGGTATTTCAGAATCCCTTGTTCAGCGACATCCATTTCCTGGGCCAGGTCTGGCTATCCGGATCCTGGGCGATATTACTCCAGAAAAGGTTCGTCTTCTTCAAGAAGCCGATGCTATTTATATCAGCATGTTGAAGGAGTACAAGTTATATGATGAAGTATGGCAAGCCGGCACCATACTCCTGCCTGTTCAGTCTGTAGGCGTTATGGGTGACGAGCGCACCTATGAAAATGCAGTAGCTCTCCGTGCTGTAAATTCACTTGACGGGATGACCGCTGAGTGGAGCAAATTGCCTTATGAATTTCTGGCAGACGTCTCAAGTGAAATTATCAATCGGGTAAAAGGCATTAACCGGGTTGTTTACGATATTAGTACAAAACCTCCAGCTACCATAGAATGGGAATAATGAATAGGCAACCGGTAGATTCTTTAGCAACTATAAGTTGTCAATCTGTTCAAGAAATATTTGGCTCCCAAGGCATTGATCTTCCTTTTCGGTTTTTAGGACTCTGCCTTATGGTGGCCTCATTATCGTCTTGTTTTGGAATTAAAAAAACGACAGCCCCAACGCCCCCTTCAAAGCCATCACACCCAATCGAGACAATCGATACAGTAGTTTTCAAAGAACAGATGGATACACTCCAGTGGACTGATGTAGATACTCTCTCTGCTCCAGTATTGGTGAAGGATGACCCCAGTGTACTGGCGCTCCCCCAGACCGATCTGGATGGCAAAACTGAGCGGTTCTATAAAGATCAATATCATATTGCAGTCGTTCTTCCTTTTTTCGCTCAGGATTCAGCAGCATATTTAACAAATAGACCAGCAAGTTGGTCACTTGATTTTTATCTCGGCCTAAAATTGGCATTGCAAAAAGCGTCAGCTGGGAACCGACGCTTTATTGTTCAAACCTTCGATACCAAAGCCAATCTAGATGTATTAGAACAGATCATTACAAAGGGGAGCCTGGATCAACAGGATATCATTATTGGACCATATCGAAGTAACCTTGTAGCCCGGGTTGCAGAGTATGTCAAAGAAAGGCCAACCCTGATGATCTCGCCTTACAGTGCCAGTGGACGATATGGCATAAGTAATGCTCATTACCTACAATTAAATCCTGCATTAGAATCGCATATGCGAACTACTTGGAAGTTTTTGAATCAAGAAAAGACAACTTCAAATCCTGTGGTTTTCATCCATGGTAAAAGTGAAAGCGAAATATCAAAAAAACAATTATGGCAATCCTGGGTAGATTCTTTGCCACCAAAATCAAGGAAACGATACTCCTTTAAAGCGATTGATGAGACTGGAGATATGGCCATGGAGGACTTTCTAATAGACAGCCTACTGCTAGAAGGTGTATTGAATAATATAGTTTTCCCATCCTGGGATGAAACCCATGTCCAAGCCATTATGAGCAAAATAAGTAGTGGGATAGCTACGAAAAACGTCCGTCTATTTGGACTCCCTCAATGGATTGGTTTCGAGCGGATCTCACCATCCTACTTTGAATCACTGCAAGTCCACTTGACAAGTACAGATTACGCTGATGATCAGGATCCGGAAATTCGTTCCTTAAAGACACGATATCGCAATGCATATGCTCAACCACTGAGCCTTGAAGCCGTTTGGGGATACCGTTGCGGTCTGTTTGTAGTCAATGCTCTTACAAATGAAGGCGCATTATTCCATCGCTTTATTCAACCAGATCATCCTTTGGTCTATAGTAAGGATTGTCCCCAATTTGTTGTTGAACGAGATGCTGAAGGCAGAATTATACGAATAGAGAACCAAAATATCGTCATGCTCAAGTTTGCTGACGGTCGCATGATCGAAGCAAAAGACTAATCAATCGTCAAGAAAGTAAACGTTCGACTGATAGGCAAAACCAGCTTTATAACTCAATGTTTACTGCCTTTCGCCAGAATTCAATAATTATGAATCTGACTCCAGAGCGCCTTCAGCGAATCAAAGATATTACGAGCCGCAGGCAAGTTGGATTGACGGTCATTTTAGAAAATGTCCATGACATCCACAATATTGGTGCAGTTATGCGGTCTTGTGATGCAGTTGGGATTCATGAAATATTTGTGTTGTACACGGAATCCCATTTGGATGAAGATCGACTCACCCTTGGCAAACGGACATCTGCTGGTACAAGAAAATGGATCGATGTCCATTTTTACAAGGATCGAAAACTGTGTTTTGAAGCCGTTCGTAGAAGCTACACATCGATTCAGTGTGCGATGCTTATTCCCGAATCAAAAAATTTGTGGAATCTTGACCTGACAGAATCAAAAGCCTTACTCTTTGGCAATGAACGAGATGGGGTATCTCCAGAGTCTATGGCTCTTTCGGATGGCAGTTTTTACATACCTATGGCAGGAATGGTTCAAAGCCTCAATATCTCCGTGGCTTGTGCTGTGACGTTGTTCGAAGCGTTCCGGCAACGTTCTGAAAAAGGATATTACGAATCGAACAACCCGGCACCCCTTAAATTCCAGGAAAATCTGCTTGAATCCTACCTTTCCCGACAGGATATTTCGAACTATGGGAAGGATATTTCTGCGAAAGAATCGGATTCTCCTACCAAGTAGGCTGCACTTGTTTATTTTTGCGGGCTATGAGGCTTCAAAAGCTCGAAATAAAGGGATTTAAGAGTTTCGCCAATGATACGGTGATCCACTTTAATGAATCTGTAACCGGAATCATCGGTCCTAACGGTAGTGGCAAGTCCAATATCGTGGATGCCATTCGTTGGGTATTGGGCGAACAAAAGACACGCGAACTCCGCTTGGAACGCATGTCAAGTGTCATCTTTAATGGCACTAAAAAGCGAAAGGCAAGTGGTCTGGCCCAAGTCAGTCTGACATTTGAGAATACACGGAATCTGTTGCCAACAGAATACCAAAGCGTGACTGTTAGCCGTATCCTTTACCGTTCAGGAGAAAGTGAATACAAGATCAACAACGTGACTTGTCGGCTGAAAGACATCACTAGCATGTTCATGGACACAGGGATAGGATCTAACTCCTATGCGATTATTGCCCTGTCTATGGTCGATGATATTTTGAATGATCATGAACAGTCCCGCAGGCGCATGCTCGAACAAGCCGCTGGCGTATCAAAATATAAGGTTCGAAAGGCGGAAACTCTTCGAAAACTCAATACAACAGAAGGTGATCTGAATCGAATCGATGACCTTCTTTTTGAGATTGAACACAACCTGAAAAGTCTTGAAAAACAAGCCAAAAAGGCACAAAAATATCTGGATCTCAAAGCTGATTATCGAGCACTAAGTATTGAATGGTCTGTCTTTCAGACTCATGATCTCAAAACGAGATACAAACAAATTGAAAGCCGATTGGCAAAAGAAGAGGACCTTTTGCGTGATTTAGAAATCCAGATCCAAAAAGCTGAAGCCCGCACAGAACAAGAGAAGTTGCTCAATCTCGACAAGGAGAAAGCATTATCTGAACGTCAGAAATTACTCAACGAAGTCGGTGACAAAATCAGATCGTTCGAAAACCAGTTGGAAATCCTTGGCCAACGAAACAACTACATTGATCAAAATCGGTCGAAATTACAAGAGCGGATGCGGTTTAACACAGGCCGTATCGAACAACTTGAGAAAGATGTCTTTTACTATCAAACGAATCTAAACCAATCCCAGGACGAGCAATCTCAGGGAGAGTTGGCTCTTCGGGAAGCTGAACAAGATCTTGGTGTAACCCGCCAGGAACATTCATCAATCAAGGATGATCTGGATCTTTACCTACAGCAGCTTCAAGAATTAGAAAAAGGCATCTACGAGCTTGAGAAACAAAAGGCCATCAATCTTAACCAGATTGAAAACCTCAAAAATGAGATCGACCGAAATGCCTTAGTTCTGGATCAACGCACAAGGGAGTCAAAATCACTCAAGGAGGCCGTTGAAGAAGTAAGTGGTGAAGAAGCCAGATTACAGAAATCTGTCCAGTTTCTTGAGCAGGAAGAAGACAAACGATTAGCAACGATTCAACAACGTGAAGAACAGCTCCAACATGAAAATCAGGAACTGAGTGGAATCAATAGACAGCTTGATGCCATGCGAAATGAGTACAAACTCACAAAAAGTATGGTGGAAAATCTTGAAGGATTCCCGGAATCAATCAAGTATTTAAGCGCACAAAGCGATTGGGGAAAGCAATTCCCCTTGTTGAGTGATGTAATCACGTCCAAGGAAACGTTTCGAGTTGCGATTGAACATTTTCTGGATCAATATCTCAATTATTACGTCGTTCCCGACTTCCAGACTGCTCATGCAGCAATTCGTCTGCTCCAGCAAAACCAAAAGGGAAAAGCCAACTTTTTTATCAGTTCAGCAATAGCAGCATCTCCCTTTGTCACTCCAGAACGTGCTGGTTTGACTCGCTTGGTTGATCTGGTTGAATGTGAAGTCTCATACAAGCCACTAGTCGACTATCTTTTTCATCAAGTGTATTTACGTCAGGATGAACATATTCCCGAGTCGTGGGAACTAGATCCTGACATTACCATCCTTGATGCCAGTGGATCTTGGACGCGCCGTTCATATTCATTATCAGGTGGTTCTGTTGGTTTGTTTGAAGGAAAAAAGCTTGGTCGAAAAAAGAACCTGGAAAGTCTGGATCGGCAAATCCGAAAACTGGAGAAAGAAGAAGAAAAAAAGATCATAGTTGTTCAGGCCCTGAAAGAGCAAGTGAAAGAATTGAAATTAGCTAATCAACCGGCTCGGATACGGGAAGAAAAAGCCAGTCTCAATCAAGTGATGCAAAAAATGATCACCCTGAAGACTCGGTTGGAAAACGCAGAACAATATCATGCCGATATTTCTAGACGTTCTCAGCAGGCCGAAGAAATTATCAAAGGGCTGACTGAACGAAATGAAACAATGGTCGCTGATTTGACAATTCGTCGAAAAGAGGAAGCGGATTTTAGAAGTCAAATGGAAGATACTGACCAATCTTTCCGCAAGGCTGCAGATGCCCTGAACGCCCGTTCATCGTTGTTCAATGAACGCAATATCAGATTCATTCAGCTACAAAACAAGGTCAAAGCTTTTGAACAGGAGATCCAGTTTCGTAACCAACAGATGCAAGAGGCGAAGAAAAGTCTGCAATCTGATCAGGAAGCGGATGCCAATGCTGTTATCGAACGACAGACTGTAAGTGAAGAGCGTGAACAGGTCCAGAGTCAGCTACTTATCAGTTATGAAGATAAAAAAACAAGAGAAGCCAATTTGACAGGCGCCGAACAGGATTACTTCCAGGCGCGTGGCCAAATCAATGAATTGGAAAGTGCGCTACGCCAGTTGAATAAAAATAGACACGACGCACAAATCCTGGTCAATGAACTGAAAGACAATTTCAACAATATCCGTCTGGAACTCACCTCCATAGGGGAGCGCATCAAAGTTGAATTCCAAGCCAGTATCCAGGAAATCATACAGCGCGAACCGAACCCGGACCTTGATCCAGCACTCCTTGAACAACAGGTCACGCGTTTGAAATCGAGACTTGAAAACTACGGGGAAGTCAACCCTATGGCTGTTGAGGCATACCGAGAAATGAAAGAACGGTATGATACCATTGATCAACAGCGTCAGGATATTCTCAAAGCGAAAAGTTCCCTGCTTCAGACGATTGAAGAGATTGAAGCTACTGCGACCACCCAATTCATGGAAGCATTTGAACAGGTGCGTGAAAACTTCATCCACGTTTTCCGTTCGCTCTTTACTGAAGATGACACAGCTGATCTGATCCTTGATGAGCCTGACAAGCCATTAGATTCGAATATTCAGATTATCGCAAAACCAAAAGGGAAACGACCTCAGTCGATCAATCAACTTTCAGGTGGTGAAAAGACTTTGACTGCTACAGCTTTACTTTTTGCATTGTACCTGTTGAAACCAGCACCATTCTGCATCTTTGATGAAGTCGATGCGCCGCTGGATGATTCAAATATTGAAAAATTCAATCGGATTATCCAAAAATTTTCGAACCATTCCCAGTTTATCATTGTGACCCACAACAAGCTGACAATGGCTTCAGTAGATGTCCTTTACGGCGTCTATATGCGGGAGCAAGGGATCTCGGCTGTGACCCCTGTCGACTTCAGGACTTATGAGCACAATGCCGTAATGGAGCAAGTGCAATAAGTTCTGTTTCACATGGCCTCTTCCATTTTTGCACGTAACCAGGATTCGGAAACAATAGCACCATTTTGTTCGTCCATCTCCTTACCTAGCTTAAGTAAGGCCGCTTTTTCCCCGGGCTGGATTTTAGTCAGTTTTTTGAGAAACTTGATAAGATTGAGATAGTTGCGCTTCTTCGTAGCTGAAATTTTTGTGTTCCTCTGGAGGTAAACCCTAAAACTGTCCATCAAGGAATACAATGGTTCGATCTCATCCAGTTCGTAATAGGAGAAGAGCAGAATCACCTTTGAATTCAAATTATATGTAAAATCCTCATATTCCACTTGGTGAAGCAGACTGATCACTTCTCCAAAATTGCCTTTATAATAGTTGACCTGAGCCAGACTGAAGGAATGGGCATTATTCCTGAATGTCTCCGGAAGCAACTGATGGTATTTATAAATAAATTTCTCCGTCCAGGTATATTTTTCCAGTCGAAGTGCAATTGTGACGATGTTTTTGAAATGCCAAGGGCCAAATTCCTCGTCAGTGAAGTCAATCAAATCATTATCCAACGCCTGCTGGTATAAATGGAAATACTCGGACAGAAACTCCGGCCTGCTTTGGTTAATATTTCGAATACAATAGTTTAAAGCATAGGTTAAAATCTCCAAAGCTTCATCATTGGGAAACAAGGAGATATGTTGATCAATCAATTCTTTTAAAGCCTCAAAGTGAGGTGTCTCATCTGGCTCAATATTCGTTAGATAAATCTGATAGAAGATAGATATTGCGGGAATATCTCCGTACCCATATTGCTCCACATGACGAACAATCTCTTCCAGAAACAACAACTTGTATTCATGACTGTGGGTATACTTCATCGATAACACCGAACAGTAATACCGCAGTTTTTCGGCCAGGTAAAATCGGTCAAGATTCTCTACGATGTATTCCACATTTGTCTTGTCCAGCCGCTTTTGACCGTGAATCAGAATTTCATAGTAATTCTTTTCAATCTGGTATTGATAATAATAGTATTGGGCTGATTTGTAGTGCTGCCTATCCGACAATCGACGAGCGGAACTCATCACTGTGTTGTACAGCTTCAACATGCGTCGTCGACTTACAGCTTCAATCAAGTGATTAGCCTCCCGAATGGGATTCTCCTCGTATACCTTTTGGGCGAGATAACCCTCAACCAATTTCAATAGATCACTATTGTACTTACGAAAACGGACATCATCATAAGTACGATCATCACCCACTATATATCGCCAGGCATCTTCCTTTGGTTGTTCTCCACCTTGTTTTTCCAATAATTCAAGGTAGAGGTCATACAACCGCATCAGATCTTCGTTCACATTGAAGTATGGAGACTGAACAAATTTCTTCAAACTATTCAGCTCATACTTCGTGAAGTACTGTAGAATGGTAAAAACTTTTGTATTTTGCATTGGGTTTCCGTGTAACCATTTCTGTGAAGAACACGTATTCCTGTTTAATTACTGACGATAATGTGCAAGATTCGGGATGAATCTTTTCACAATCAAGGGTTTAACAGGCATACTTAATTCACTCGAAATGAGTTCATTGACAAAAATACAAATATGTTTTCACTTTCACAATGTGAATTATCCGTTCTTGAAACGAGGTTGTGAAGGCGATAAACTTGTATATTGTTAAAAGAATCCCAATAACTTCTAGTCCGTCACCATGAATGTATCATTAACCCGTACCAGCCTGCTGGCGCTCCTCCTGATCCCCCTCTGGGGATGGGCGCAAAAGGTTGAACCGTTCCGACCGGAACAGGTTTTACAAACCGACACGTTCAGTTTTACCTTTGTTTCTCACAACTTGGCTACAATAGTCAAGAGTCCAGACCATTCAGACTATTACGAAATCATTAATCTTTCAGGAGGATTAAAGAAAATCGTCTATAGCCCGGTCAATTCCTTTATTGGACGTGATTCCTTGATTATCGAATACTACCCGAAACTGAATAGTTCACAAGAATATATGGGCTTTGCCTTTCTTGTGGCTCCCTCTATTGTTTCAGCGCAAAATGACTTTGTGACCACAGACATCAATACTCCGATTACAATTGATGTATTGGATAATGATGAATCCGACGCCGGTGGATTGACAATCAGTAACATCAACGTCCAACGATATGGCACCGCCACAGTATCAAATGGTCAAATTGACTTCATCCCAGAAACTGGATTTACTGGGCTTGCCCAAATCAGTTATACATGTTGTGATAGCGAAAATATCTGTGCAACAGCCATAGTCAATATTCACGTATTACCTGTCAACTTAACAGTCAACGATACGATTCAGATTCAACTGCCCATCAATTCCTCCAAGGATATCATGTTACAGCTCAACGGTTACGATGTACTGGTCGATGCACCAGTGAACGGGGACGTTGCAGATGTAACAACAGACGTCCTCAGTTACACCCCGAATCAGAATTATACCGGAAACGATCACTTTACCGTTTCCAGAGACGAAAATGGAACCACCTATTCACGAACTGTAGAGATTTCTGTATTCAATGCACTAGAACCAAAACGACATGCAATTGATGATGAGATCTATACCCATAAAGGCGAACCCGTTTCGTTTAATGTATTGACTAATGACATTGGTGCATATACAGTGCTTTATCCCCAATACATCCAAGTCAATATTGGCACACTTGTTTATAATGGAAATGGTCAGTTTACCTATACACCACCTTCCTATTTTGAAGGAACCGTTTCGTTCAATTATAAACTTGGTTCCCCTGCTTATGGCATTATTATCGAAACTGGAAAAGTAGAGATTAACATCTCTGATTTCAAACCAAAACTGGCAACGTATTACCTCCAAACATTGGAAGGTAAACCGCTGGTTATCCGTTATGCCCCCCCTGTTGAACCATGGACGTTCGATATCACGAGCGCTCCGTTAAATGGCAATGCAGAAGTGTTCAACGGACAGCAAACTCTGAATCTCGAAGCACAGAATATCACAGGGTATAATCTATTGGTCTATACTCCTGACGCTGGTTTCTCCGACGACTTTGATGAATTCGAACTCGATTATTGCGTCAATGGTATCTGCAAGGAAGTCAAATTCCATATAGATGTTTTCCCCAACCCTGTACCAAACGACCTCCAATGTCTGGACGATTGTGTTTGGGCCGGAGATGCAAATAATGATGGTATTGTTAATGTCCGCGATCTCCTGCCACTTGGAATCTGCATGGGTAAATTGGGCCTGGAAAGAGATAACCCAAATGCTGATTGGTCACCCCAATTCAGTGACGATTGGAATGATCCCTGGGTTTCATCTCAAATTGATTTGAAGTTCATGGACAGCAACGGCGATGGGGTGATTAGCGCCTTGGATACGGCAGCAATCAGTGAATCATACCAAAACACTCATGCAGTTACGACCTCAATTGAGCACCAACTCAATGTAGATGCTGATCTGCGTTTTGTCCTGAGAGATACAGCACTCTATGCTGACTCTGTTCATTTGATTCTGGATATTTATCTGGGCTTAGCAAGCAAGCCAGCATATGATGCATATGGTTTTTCTTATGAAATTGATTTTGGTGATTTTCTCGATGTCTCCGACAAGAACATCCGTTCTGTCTATTATAATGATAGTTGGTTGTCTCGTCAAGTGCCTACACTTGAACTCTTCAAACGACTGAATGGGTCAATTATCCATTGTGCATATACCAAAACAGATGGTATCGGCGAAACTGGTCATGGTCCTGTTGGCTTTGTGATCGTAGAAGATGTTGAAGGGCTGAAACCGGAAAGAGACTTACGCGCAGCCATAAAAGCCGGTCAGGTAACAATCCGCAACATTACTCAATCTTCTGCCGATGGTCAAATAACCCAATATCCTGATCAAATCGTCAATGTTAGACTAGGTGATGGAGAAGCACTCGTTCCCAATACAGCTGAGAAATTAACTGTTGCACCAAATCCTGCTACAAATCGTGCAGCCATTTATATGAATGATGGCAGCTTGATTCAGGAAATTAAACTCTTTACAACAAGTGGCTCTATTGTCTACCAGACAGGTCAAATCCTTGGTAGCCCACGCGTTGAATTACCGGTTCACCAACTGGATAATGGATTGTATTTTGCTCAAATCAGAACGGAAAATGAGATCCTCAGCACGAAGGTCGAGGTCATCCGGTAAACCAATTCGGGAATTCTAATTCCATATATTTAAGGGCCTGCGGCAAAAGACGGACTGCTAGCAGGCTCTTTTTTTTCAAACTTATTCTTTCCCCCAAATAGTAAGGGCCTGTATCAGTGATACAGGCCCTTTTATATGTAAATCTTGTCCGACAATAGAGTTGAACCCTATTCACAGTATTTATTCACCAAGGAATGGATATCGGTAGTCAGTTGCTGAGACAAAAGTTTCTTTTATCGTGCGTGCAGAGACCCATCGATACAAGTTCATAATCGATCCGGCTTTGTCATTGGTTCCACTTCCTCTTGCACCACCAAAAGGTTGTTGCCCAACGACTGCACCGGTTGGTTTGTCATTGATATAAAAATTACCCGCATTATGCGCCAAGGCTTCGGTTGTCTGCCGAATAACCTGTCTGTCTTTTGCGAAGATGGCTCCTGTCAACGCATAGGGTGATGTCTGGTCCAATTGATGCAACATTTGCTCATAGTTCTTATCATCATAAACATAGATCGTCAAGACTGGACCGAAGATCTCTTCGCACATTGTGACATATTTGGGATCATCGACAACCAACACTGTAGGTTCAATGAAATAACCAGTCGATTTGTCAAAACCACCTCCTGTCAACACCTCCACACCTTTCGCTGATTTGGCTTCAGTGATATAGGCAGAGATTTTGTCAAATGATTTTTCATCAATCACGGCATTCACAAAATTGCCAAAATCTTCAGGGGAACCCATTTTGAAAGATTGCACATCCTCTACCAGATAGCCCTTCACTTCTTGCCATAGACTGCGAGCAATATATGCCCTTGAAGCGGCTGAACACTTTTGGCCTTGAAATTCAAACGCACCTCGTGACAATCCAGTAGCCACAGCTTTTGGGTCAGCACTACTATGCGCTACCACGAAGTCCTTACCTCCTGTCTCCCCAACAATACGTGGGTAAGAGTGGTACTTCTGAATATTGTTGCCAATAATATTCCACATCTTTTGAAAGACCCCGGTACTTCCCGTAAAATGCAATCCAGCAAAATCAGGATGTGAGAAAATAACATCGCCAGCTACAGGTCCGTCAACAAAAACCAGATTGATAACTCCTGCTGGAAGCCCTGCTTCCATCAGAATTTCCATCACTACAGCTGCTGAATAGATTTGAGTTTCTGCAACTTTCCATACCACAGTATTTCCCATAAGCGCGGGAGCTGAAGGCAAGTTACCCGCGATGGATGTAAAATTGAAAGGAGTCAATGCAAAGACAAATCCTTCAAGTGGGCGGTATTCAAGCCGATTCCAGATTGTCGGTGGGCTCAATGGTTGTTGCATGTACATTTCCGTCATGTATTCAACATTGAATCGGAAAAAGTCACATAGTTCTGCAACAGCATCGATTTCTGCCTGGTAGACATTCTTTGACTGACAAAGCATCGTCGCTGCATTCATTTTATCGCGGTAAGGCCCTGCCAAAAGATCAGCTGCTTTCAGGAAAATAGCTGCCCGATCATGCCAGTCCATCTTCTCCCACGCAGCCTTAGCCGCCATTGCGGCTTCAATGGCTTGGGTCACATGTTGTGCTTCGCCTTTGTGAAATACACCCAACGTATGAGCACGCTCATGGGGTGGGTGCATCGTCTTTGTTTTGCTTGTACGAACCTCCTTCCCGTCAATAATCATCGGGATATCTGCTTGAACAGCTTTTAGTTGGTTGAGTGTGGCAACAAGAGATTCACGTTCTGCGGAACCCGGAATGTATGAGCGAATCGGTTCATTAACCGCAGGAGGAACCTGATAAAATGCATTCGACATGATCGATTAAATTTTGCGCAAAGGTAGCAAAGAGGGGAAGGGCATCAAGAAAAACCATGCCGAATCCACAAAGGAATTTACTAATTCAACAAATACCTACTTGATATGGTTGATTTCAACGTAGGTTTTTACTGGAATATGTAAGGCCTGTGGAATAAATGGCGTGGCATCTCCACCTCCTTTAATGATCTCACGGACAATAGTAGACGAGATGTGGGAGAATTCAGGTCGACTAATGAGGAAAACTGTATCTAATCCCTCTCCAACAATGCTGTTCAATTGCGAAATTGTCTTTTCATAATCAAAATCTGAA
The DNA here is from genome assembly GCA_024642625.1 of Lewinellaceae bacterium. Classification (GTDB taxonomy): domain Bacteria; phylum Bacteroidota; class Bacteroidia; order Chitinophagales; family Saprospiraceae; genus JAGNXB01. Next base: position 574 of record JAHEAU010000001.1, on the reverse strand, counting down.
GCGTTCCGCAAACCTCTCAGAAGATAAGACGCACCCACATGCTTACAAAAATGAGCCGTTAAGTTTTCAAAACTTGCAATCTCAACTTTGGGTTGGTCCTTGAATACTTCTCTCAACCAATGAATACGCTGATCTAAGTCAAAAAGAGTCTTTTTTTGTGAGTTGACACCGACACCTATAATGATCTTGTCAAAAAGGGGGAGTGCTCGTTCAACAATATCTACATGTCCTGTAGTGATTGGATCAAATGATCCAGGGAAAACGATAATCTTCATAGTTCGAAAATAACTGAATCTATGGATAAGTGAACTATGACGCCAGAGAAGGTTAATCCAAATGTGTAGATCGATCGCCGATGACCATGAGAATACCTGCCATCATCAAGATCAACCGAACCAGAAACCCCCAACCACGGCCAAAATGGTCCAACCATATCATAAATTGAAGCTGAACACCAACCATACTCAGTACGATAGAAAGAAATCCAAGAATGAACATGATAAAACCGATTGCAGTGACCCAACCTTTCTGTCGCATTAGCTTTTGTTTTATGCCAAGGTCCAAGATAGGCATC
>JAHEAU010000272.1 GCA_024642625.1 Lewinellaceae bacterium | reverse complement strand
GGCAGAATCTGGTCGACCAGGTTGACGACGCCGATGCCGATCCGACCAACGAACTGCAGGCCCTGTCCTACGACCAGGTTACGCAGATCCTCACTCTCGAAAACGGAGGCACGGTGGATCTTAGCGGCCTGAGCAATATCGATGAACTCGATCCCCTTTTTGCCGCCAGCCCGGCAGCCTGGATCACCCAGTCGGATATCGACAACTGGAGCGTGGCCGAGGCCAATGCCATTATCCATTCTGATGGCGAAGATGCGATCCAGAACCTGGCCATTGCCGACAACACAAACAACATCACCACTCATATCAGCCAGGATGGCGATCTGGACGCCACCAACGAGATCCAGGACCTTGGCCTTAGCGGTCACAACCTCACCCTGTCGGCCAGTCCGGTCAGCGTGGACCTGAGCCTGTATCTCGACAACACCGATGACCAGGTCCTGTCCTATGATCCGGCTACCCAAACCCTTTCCCTCGAGAACGGCGGCACCGTCAACCTCAGCGAGCTGGGCAACGTAACCGAGACCGATCCGTTCTTCCAAGCCAGCCCTGCTGGAGGTATTTCTGGGCAGGACATCAACAACTGGAACACGGCAGAAGCAGATGCCAAGCAATTTGCTTTCATTGCTGACCAGATCCTGCAGCAGGCGATCAATGTCAATGCGCAGGATATCCTTGACCATGTTACGGCCGACGAGGATCTGAGTGCAACAAATGAGCTGCAGAGCCTGAGCCTTGTCGGTGACAGTCTGTTCATCTCAAATGGAAATGGGATCCAATTGCCATTGGGATTGCTCGGTGAAGAAGTTGATGGTGATATTACGAATGAGTTACAGAGTTTGACTTTTAATGCTCTTACAAATGAATTGAGTATAAGCAACGGTAATAGTGTAGATCTTTCCACTTTAGGAATGAATCCTGCTTCTGGTTCAGCACAAACATTAATTGCATGTGATACATGGTATCCGCTGACCGATTTTAACGGTACCGGCAGAGTTGAAGCTGTTGCGTTTGATCTGAACGGTATTGCATACACAGGTACAGGACATGATGGCGGATTAAGGAAAGATTTTTGGAAATACAACCCTCAAACAGATGATTGGGAACAGATATCTGATTTTGGTGGAGCAGCGAGAAAGTCAGCCATTTCATTCTCCATTAATGGAGAAGCCTATGTTGGATTGGGATACATGGGTGGTTTGAATTGGGCAAATGACATTTGGAAATTTAATCCTGTAAATAATACCTGGATAAAGGAAACAGATTTTCCCGGCATTCCGAGGGGGAATTCAGTGGCCTTTACACTGAATGATAAAGTGTATATAGGAGCAGGAACGAATGGTATAAGTTATTTTGCTGACCTTTGGGAATACGATCCAATGACAAAAATTTGGGTACAAAAATCCTCAATGCCTGGAAAGGCAAGAGCTGGCGCAGTGTCATTTACCCTTAATGGAAGGGTTTACATTGGCACCGGGTATGGTGATGGGAAGTATAAAAATGATTTATGGGAATATGATCCTTACAATGATTCTTGGTTGAAGAAAGCTGATTTTGGAGGTAGTCCAAGAGCTGGTGCAATAGTCTTTACCTTAAATGGAAAAGCCTATGTTGGGACAGGAGATGATGGTACAATAAAAGATGATATGTGGGAGTATGATCCACAAACAGACAATTGGACGCCGAAGAATAATCTTGGTAGCGCACTGCAAGGAGCGGTTGGTTTTGCTCTGAATGGCAAAGGATATGTGGGATTGGGTACAAAGTCAGGATCTAAATTGTTTTCAAACTTTTATGAATATTGTCCGGATACCTTTGTGCCGTCTTCGGAAGTACAATCTCCAATTACACCTAGCTATGTCGTCAGCGAAATTGATACAGCTATTACTTGCGAAAACAACTGGACACAACTAGGAAACTATTCTGGTCCCGCTATGTACAATGGCTTTTCTTTTTCTATCAATGGAAAGGTGTATGTGGGCGCAGGAGGAACAAATCCCACTAACTACTCTAGCGGCAGCAAGGAATTCTTCGAATATAACCCTGAAACGGACTCATGGACTCAAAAAGCGGATTTTGGAGGTGCAGCCATCGTAGGATCCATTGCCTTTGTTTTGAATGGAAAAGGATATGTTGGGTTAGGTACTTCCACCACCGGTTCATTGAATACAGTGAGCGAGCTTTGGGAGTATAATCCAGAAACAGATGTTTGGACGAAGAAAAATGACTTTATTGGTGGAAGACGATTTCGCGCTGTATCATTTATTGTCAACGGCAAGGCTTACGTTGGCACCGGATATGGTGATGGGAAGTTCAAAAATGATTTATGGGAATACGACCCTCAATTAGATACATGGACACAGAAAGCCAACTTTCCAGGCCTTCCAAGGGATCGAGCCATTGGTTATGCGATTGGTGATAAAGGTTATCTGGGTACTGGCAATGCTGCTGGTGTCGCACAAAATGACATGTGGGAGTACGACCCGCAATCGGACAGCTGGACGCAGAAGAACAATTTTAATGGCGATGCCCGATTGGGAGCTACGGCTTTTGTTCTCCATGGTAGTCCTTATGTGGTGACAGGGTACAATGACAGTTATAAGAGCGATATGTGGCGGTATGATTCCGCAATAAATACATGGAAATCTGTAAAGAGTTTTGGAGGAGGTGCTAGAGCCATGGCTGTATCGACCGTTTGTGATGGGAAAGCATATGTAGGAACAGGTATTAACGGTAATGGACTTCTCACACAAGACATGTGGGTTTATTGCGATGTGGAAAAGGCCATCCAATACCATTATACCCAGATACCTTCATTTGAATCCTTCGGCCCGGACAGTCTGATAGGTACTATAAATTCTGGTCATTGGATATTGGACTATGCTTCTGGAGATATTTATAACGGAAACAGTAACAATGTAGGAATTGGTACAACAACACCGGACAACAAACTGACTGTTTCCGGAAATGCAGACTTTACCGGTAATGTTGGTATCGGAATATCTGGCCCGTCTGTAAAACTTGAAGTAAGAGGTTCGAATGGGGAAGATATCCTGCAAAAGGTGGTCCGGCCAGCAAGCAACATCGGATGGGGGAGTGGGATCAGTTTCGACCTGCATAACGATGCAGGCACCCAGAAGGATTATGGCCGGGTTTATGGAATCATTGAAGATGCAGAGAGTGGCTGGGAAAAGGGTGCATTAGCGTTCTTTACCAGGAACAATGGTGTGGTCTCCGAGAAAATGCGCATCAACAATGATGGCTTTGTGGGGATTGGCACGTCAACACCCAGCCAAAAGTTGAGCGTTACAGGGAACATCCTGGCCAATGGAAACTTGATTATTTCAGACCAACGATTCAAGCAAGATATCCGACCAATCGAGGGTGCCCTGAAAACGGTCCAGAAGTTGAACGGGGCCACCTATGCGTTCAACAAGAGTGCATTCCCCGATCGGAATTTCCCGGAAGGACGGTCGTATGGCTTCATCGCCCAGGAAGTGCAGGAGATTCTGCCGGAGCTGGTCGACGAAAAAGCGGGGTACATGGCGGTCAACTATGACGGATTCATCCCCGTACTGGCCGAAGCCATCAAGGATCAGCAACAGCAGATCGAAGACCTGAAAGAGGAGGTAGCCGAAAAGACGGATGTGGAAGCCGAGCTCCAGGCCCTGCGCGACCACAATGCCCGCCAGGATGCCCTGATCGCCGAACTGTTGCAGGCCATGCAGAAGAAGGATGCCCAGATCGATGCGATGATGGACCGGATGGACCAGTTCGATCGCGACCTCCAGCATTGCTGCCTGGCGCACAGTGGCGGCGACCAGACCAGCCTGCCGACCGGCAACGACCAACCGCATCTGGCCCAGAACGTGCCCAACCCGTACAGCCAGGAGACCATCATCAAGTACTACCTGCCGAAATCAAGCAAGAATGCCCGCATCCGGGTCACCGACTTGACCGGCCGTCTGATGCTGTCCTACGACCTGCTGGAGACCGGCTACGGGGAGATCAAGGTGGAGGCCTTCAGTCTGCTGGCCGGCACCTATGTCTACGAGCTGATCATTGATGACCAACGCATCGATACAAAGAAGATGGTGGTCCAGAACTAGACGGAGAGACACACTATGAAAGCACCTGCCAGAAGGTGCCTGCCCCTCCTGGATCCTCGTGAACTCAGGAGGGGCTTTTTACTGGAAATCTGTAGTTTTAGCGATAGGCCACCCGAGAGATGGAGGGCCAATGGATACCACGGAATGAGCCAACACGTCACTGCCTTCATACCCCTTCCAGGAACCGGTGAGCCATCACGGGGTTCCAGGCAAGTTTGTTGGATAATGGGTTGGTGTCTGGCGATGTGGATGGGCTTGCTCCCACTGGTCATCCTCATCTTTACCAATAAGGACCTTAGTGGGAAGCAAAAGGGCATCGTCGGTTCTATAGCAGCCATCGCTTTGATCATCGCCGGAGCGACAGGTGTAGATCTCAATCCGGCATCTATCGAGCAATACACCGAGCAAACCCAACAGGTCGAAGCGCTCACAGGTGGTGTCAACCATGTCTACT
>JAHEAU010000271.1 GCA_024642625.1 Lewinellaceae bacterium | reverse complement strand
CATTACCATAAGAGATCGCTTGAAGAGCCAGGTCCTTTTTGCCGACTCGTTTTCCTCCAGCAGCAAATTTGGCAGTGGCTGCCGTCGGGGTGGCTTTGGACATCTGTCCGCCAGTATTCGAATATACCTCTGTATCCAGGACCAATACATTCACGTTTCTGCCGCTAGCCAGGACATGATCCAAGCCGGAAGAACCAATATCATAAGCCCATCCGTCACCACCTACCAGCCAAACACTGCGGTCGACCAGATGATCTGCCAGACTGGACAGGCTTTTTGCCCGTGGATCTTTTACCGACAGAAGATGCTCCTGCAAATCCTCAATTCGGGCTCTCTGCAAGGCAATTTCCATTTCATTTCTCTGGTCGGCTTCCAAAATATCCCGAGAAAGGTTTTGGCCAATATCTTCTCGCAATTGGACCACTAACTGACGGGCTGTGTCGCGCAATTTATCCGCGCTGATCCGCATACCCAACCCAAATTCAGCGTTGTCCTCAAAGAGTGAATTCGACCAAGCCGGACCACGGCCATCCTTGTTGACGGACCACGGAGTCGTCGGCAAGTTTCCACCATAAATTGATGAGCACCCGGTGGCATTGGCAACGACCAACCGATCGCCAAAGAGCTGTGTAAGTACTTTGATATAAGGCGTCTCTCCACAACCAGCACAAGCACCAGAAAATTCAAATAATGGCTGCAGGAACTGGACACCATGGACGCTATCATAATTGACCCGTGTGCGATCATTCAATGGAATTTTTTCAAAGAAATCCAGATGTTTGCGACCAGACTCAAGAATTGGCGCTTTTTCTTCCAAATTAATGGCGCGCCGATCCCGGTTTTCGGGATCTGATACCGGACATGCCTCCACACAAAGGTTGCAACCTGTGCAATCTTCAAGATAGACATCCAGGGTAAATCGTGTTTCCGGATATCCCCGGGCATTGATTTGGGCAGACTTGAATCCTTCCGGCGCACCGACTAGATGATCGCTGTGATAATACTTTGATCGGATCACACTGTGGGGACAAACAAAACTGCAATTTCCACATTGAATACAAAGCTCATCATCCCAAACCGGAATGAGATCTGCGACATTCCGCTTTTCCCATTTTGTTGTGCCACTTGGATACGTTCCATCTACAGGCAGTTGACTGACAGCGAGATCATCACCATGGCCGGCCAGCATACGAGCTGTCACCTCCCGGACAAAAGCGGGAGCTCCATCAGGAAGCTTTGTCCCAACCTGGCGCTGGTTTGTCAATTTCTCAGGCAATGCCATTTTAAACAGATTTTCCAGGGTTTTATCTACTGCCTGAAAATTCTTCTGAATGATGGAGGTGCCCTTTTTGAAATAGGTCTTCTCAATCGCTTTTTTAATTTGCCCTATGGCCTCATCCCGTGGCAAAACGCCTGAGATTGCAAAAAAGCAAGTCTGCATAATCGTATTTATCCGATTGCCCATGCCTGTATCTCTGGCTACAGCATTGGCATCAATTAGAAATACGTTTGATTTTTTAGACAATAAGAGCTGCTGGACTTCACCCGGAATCCTTTCCCAAGTCTCCTCTTGAGAAAATGGTGTGTTAATCAGCAGCGTTCCACCTGATTTCAATTGGTGGATCATTTCTACATTTTCCAGAAAATTGAACTGGTGGCAGCCGATAAAGTCTGCTTCCCTGATCAAATAAGGTGCCCGGATAGGTGCTGTTCCAAACCGAAGATGTGAAACTGTTCGAGCACCACTTTTCTTGGAGTCATACACGAAATATCCCTGCGCGTAGAGGTCGGTATTCTCGCCGATGATTTTGATACTGTTCTTATTTGCACCGACTGTTCCATCTGCGCCCAAACCATAGAAAAGAGCTTGTGTCCATTGGGATTCATCAAGGAAAAAGGTTGAATCTACTTCCAGACTGGTATGTGTGACATCGTCGTTGATGCCAATGGTAAAGTGATTTTTTGGTTTGTCTTTGCTCAACTCGTCAAACACTGTTTTGACCATTGCTGGAGTAAACTCTTTAGAAGACAAGCCATATCGTCCACCGATAATGCGGGGCAGCTTCGTCATTTCTCCATCCATGACGGCTTCTGATAATGCGCCGACAACATCAAGATAAAGTGGTTCTCCGCCTGCGCCCGGCTCTTTTGTCCGGTCCAGCACAGCGATGGCTCTGGTAGACGGAGGCAGGGCTTGGATCAAATGGGCTTTTGAAAAAGGCCGATACAACCGAACCTGAATCACGCCTACCTTTTCACCACGGCGAATTAATTCCCGAGCAGTTTCTGTAGCAGTTTCTCCGCCAGACCCCATGATGATGACCACCCGATCTGCATCTGGAGCACCGGTATAGCTAAACAGTTCATATTGTCGGCCGGTCAGTCCAGAAAAAGCATCCATGGCTTTCTGGACGATCCCGGGAGTAGCATCATAATACCTATTCACAGTTTCTCTCCCCTGGAAATAAACATCTGGATTTTGGGCAGTACCGCGAATGAATGGCCGTTCGGGATTGAGGGCTCGTTGCCGATGAGCATAAAGCAATGCATCATCGATCATGGAGCGGATCGTCTGCTCCTCCATCAAAAATATTTTACTGACTTCGTGGGAGGTACGAAAACCATCAAAGAAGTGGATGAATGGGACCCGGCTTTCCAACGTCGCCTTCTGGGCGATAATGGCCATGTCATGTGCCTCCTGAACACTGGCGGAGGTGAGAAGGGCCATTCCTGTTGATCTTGCTGCCATAACATCCGAGTGGTCGCCAAAAATAGACAAGGCCTGGGCGGCTAATGATCGGGCGGCGACGTGAATCACCGTCGGTGTAAGCTCGCCTGCTATCTTGTAAAAATTGGGCAACATCAACATCAAACCTTGGGATGCTGTAAACGTAGTAGTCATAGATCCCGCCTGCAAAGCCCCGTGAACAGCACCAGCAGCCCCACCTTCATGTTGCATCTCTATGACTTCTGGAATCGTGCCCCAGATATTCGTGACTCCTTTTGTAGCCCACTCATCACAGAATTCTGCCATTGGGGAAGAAGGCGTAATGGGATAAATAGCGCACACTTCATTGACCCTAAAGGCTACATAGGCGGTTGCCTCATTGGCATCAAGGGTAATGACTTTATGATTGTCTTTCATAGCGTTCGGTCTAGGTCGGTCAAAAATTGATTTCCCCTTCCGGGGTCAGGTCAATGGCATGGCATGGACATTGTTCGACACAAACTCCACACCCTGTGCACTTGTCAAAATCAAATCGATAGCGCTTCCCTGTGCCGAGTTTGATGATGGCCTCTTCCGGACAAGCACCATAGCAGCTGTCACACTCAAAACAATTGCCACAGGATAGACAACGCTGGGCTTCATATTGAGCGGCCTTTTCGTCCAATCCAGCAACGATCTCCTGAAATCCGCCTGCAGCTTCTTCGGGTATGAGGTGATCTTGCCGTTGTGCCGGAGCAAACGTTCGAAACCAAATTTGAAGTTGATCATGTCCGACTAAAGGCTGGCTCGTCGGTTTGACATAGGCTTCACCCCTCAAGTAACCATCGATGAACCGAGCGGCTTTTTTACCATGGCCCGTGGCGACTGTAACTGTTCGTTCACTAGGGACCATATCCCCGCCGGCAAATATGCCAGGCTCTCCAGTCATCATATCGGGCCCAACGATCACCGTGCCATCTTTTTTGAAGTGAATGCCCGGAATGGTGTGAAGGAATCCCGTGTCCGCATCTTGTCCAAGGGCAAGAATGACCGTATCTGCTTCCAGTGTTTCAAATTCTCCAGTTGGGACAGGTTTCCCATCTTTCAGGTTCATCTTCTCAACCATGATCTCGCCTGTATCAAGCGACTTGATGGTTCGCAACCAATGTATCTTGACACCTTCGGCCAAGGCTTCATCTGCTTCAAAATCATGAGCCGGCATATTGTCTCTATCCCGGCGATAAATGATCATGGCTTCATCAGCGCCCATCCGCAATGCTGTCCGCGCAGCATCCATTGCCGTATTTCCACCACCGTACACTGCGACGCGACGCCCTAATTGAGGCGCTGATCCCGCATCAGATTCGCGAAGGAAGGTGACAGCGTCAAGGATTTTACTTGCATCTCGAGCAGGAATGTGGACCTTCTTGGACAAGTGAGCACCGACAGCAATAAACGCGGCATCAAACATGCCTTTGGCTTTTTCAATAGCCAGGTTTTCGATTTTGTAGTTATAGTAAAACACGACTCCGGCAGCTTGTATTCTGGCCACTTCAGCAGCTAAAATTTCTCTTGGCAGCCGATATGCCGGAATACCGAAATGCATCATTCCGCCAGCTACAGGGCCTGCTTCAAAGACCTGGACATCATGCCCCATCCTGGCGAGATGCCAGGCAGCAGACAATCCACTTGGTCCAGCTCCTACAACCATCACGCGTTTTCCGGACCGATGCACTACTGGAGAAGTCAACCACCCCTTCTTGATAGCCAGATCTCCCAGAAAGCGCTCGACAGCATGGATGCTCACGGGACTGTCCACCTCTGCCCGATTACAACTTGATTCACACGGGTGATAGCAGACCCGACCATGAACTGCAG
>JAHEAU010000270.1 GCA_024642625.1 Lewinellaceae bacterium | reverse complement strand
AGATCGGATTTGAAACCTTTCAACGAATATTGGATGAAGCCATCCAGGAATTGAAAGAGGAAGATTTTGCTGATTCCTTCCATGAGGAGCAGGGTAAACATCGGTTATTTGTCCGGGATGTGACTGTAGATACCGATGCCGAAATGCATATTCCGGATGAATATGTTTCAAGTATCCAGGAGCGGCTGAACCTCTATACCCAGCTCGATGAAGTTGAAAATGAGGAAGACCTGAATACATTCAGCGAGATGCTGACTGACCGTTTTGGTCGCATCCCTGAAGAGGTCAACGAATTATTTGATGGCCTGCGCCTACGGTGGATTTGTAAGGAGCTGGGTTTCGAACGGCTGGTGTTGAAAAATGGAAAATTGCGCGCCTATTTTGTCCAGAATCCGCAGTCGGCATTTTACGATAGTACCACATTTAAAAACCTGTTTACCGTGATGGCCAGTCATGGTCAACGATTGGGCATATCGATTAAAGAAATCCGCAATCATTTGTTGGTAGCCAAGGATAATGTCCAGGATCTTCGGGAGGCGAGGAAGGTATTGCAGGATTTGAAGGAGGCACTTGAAGGTGTTGAGGAGTTGAGGAGTTAAGGAGTTAAGGAGTTAAGGAGTTAAGGAGAAACGCCAAGACGCCAAGTTTTCTTTTTTTAGCCTGATTTCAGAATCTACTTTTATGTCTTTAGGACAGAAGTGGAGGTGGTTATAAGTTTATTTGTTAATGAGTTAATTTGAATGGCCATTTCCGAACCAGGTTGTTTTTAGTTGAGGAGTTGAGGAGAGGTTGAAACGTGAAAGAGCCAAATTTATACTCTAGATTCTGAGTTGAAAATTATCAGGAAAAAATAGGAAATTTTTATTCCAAATAATTCAATAGCCCCGGGTGTTTTATCCGTCGAAGGAGGACAACCCGGGGTATATGAGAAATTCCCAAACTGTTTTGGCGACATTTTTACTGGCACCGCAAAAATGGTGACAAAACAACTTTTTGCCAACTGCTGAATTGAATACAGGATCAACTGTAAAGGGGTGAAGCAATGCCTAGGCCCTTCCTTAATTTCCACCGATAATAAATTCGTTTTCGGTCGCGCAAATGGCGGTGAATCACCGAACCCCGCACACCCCAAAATTCTCGGGCCTGCTCTTGCATCCATTTTGGGATCATGCGTTTGATTCGTAGTTGTTTTAAATCTTCCTCCTGGTCCATTGCATCGACTACATTTTGAGTGATATCTGTTTCTTCCAGAATCTCCATTCCCGACCTGTTTAAATCCTTGATCATGATTTTCATGTCTTCGGGTAATCGCATATCGGTGATCATAAAAATTCCTCCTGGCCGAAGCACGCGTTTGACTTCGGCGAGAAACGTCGGAAAAGAACCATAAGCATGACTGGATTCTACATTAATAACAGTATCAAATGAATCATTTGAAATGGGGATGTGCTCTGCATTCCCTTGGATGTATCTCAACCGTTCTCCTTTCAAATTTTCCGTCGCAAATCGAACGGCGCGTTGAGCCAGATCAAGGCCAGTCATGGTTTCAGGCTTGAGGTATCGGTAAATATAAGAGGCACCACCCCCTCGACCACAGCCAACTTCCAATACATTTTTCCCTGCTACTTCTGCCCGAATGGCCAGGTAGTGATACAGTTGTATAGGGTAACGATCCTGTTCATCACCAGGCTCGAGGACAATGGGCTGCTCATCTGGAAACGGAACATATCCATAGTTCATGAAACGAAAATCAGTGTCATCAACTATACGAGAAACTAGCTCATAGATCGGTTTCCATAGGATTCGCCTGAATCTAGCGCTTCGTGTTAGTCGTAGAAATGTGTCTGCCCACATGGTCATGCAGATTTATGGATATCGTGCCCACAAAACCCCATATGCATGTATGTCTCGTTTCTAGGATTTGAAACCTGTTACATATTTTTTGGCACTTGCTAAATGTACTTATATAACTACAAGATTGGTGATGATGAAAATCATATGTTTTTAATATATAAAATGATGTATATCATAATAAATATCAATAGCAAGTATAATTCGTCATCTAAATAAAAGACCATTTTGCCTTTATCATATTGGCATTCAATTCTATAATTCGGGGTAGTATACTCATGAATATCCTTATTGCAGGCCATCTCTTTTGGTAGGAGAATATGCTATATATGTTAGCATCGCCGAACACTATTTGTTACGCACATCAAAGCAATCAGCAATCATTTGCTGGCAAGCAAAGATGAGATCCAGGATCTGCAGAAAGCGATGTAGATGCTAAAGGATTTGATATGGCTTTAAAAGGGGCAAAAGGGAGTAAAGATGAATGTGCATTCATTTTAGACAAGTCCCTCCTTCAACGCCTTGGATACTGCCGCACCGACCGAGTGTACTTGCAGTTTCTCATAGATATTGGAAATGTGCTTGTTGACGGTAGCGTAAGTGACGAAGCACTTGTCAGCGATCATTTTATAGCTGTATCCTTCGACCAACAAGCCCAGGATCTCCTGCTCTCGATTGGTCAGTTCAATGCGACTTTCGGCCGGTCGGTTGTTGTTACTGTGCAACAGTTTCAGGACCTTACTGGCCACGGATGGCGTCATTGGAGCGCCGCCATTCATCACTTCCTGGATACCGTCCAGTAACTTCATGGGGGATTTCTGCTTGATGATATACCCGTCGGCGCCACCGCAAATGGCTTCAAGGATCTTGTTCTCGTCCTCGAAAATGGTCTGCATGATCACCTTGATCCTGGGAAATGCAGCTTTGACAAGCTTCAGCCCTTCTATGCCATCCACATAGGGCATGTTGATGTCCATCAGGATCACGTCGGGCCTGCATCGCTCTACCCGGGCTACAACCTCCCGGCAATCCTCGAATGTCCCGGCACAATGCATGCCCTCCATGGCATCCAGCAGAAGTTCCAATCCCTCCCGCCTGGCCTTGTTGTCATCAAAAATGGCTACGTTAATCATGTTGTCATGTGTTGTAGTTCGAACTCAGAATGAGATATTGGATTTCATGGATGTTTCCCATGTGTAGATCACGGTGGTACCTTTGCCTGGAGTCGACTGGATCTCCAGTTGTCCATCCACTTCTTTGGCGCGTACGCGCATATGTTCCAGACCATTTCCACCAAGGGACAGCTTTCGATTGATATCGCCGGTGTCAAACCCCACGCCATCATCCTGGATCCGCATCTGGATCTGCCGGCCCTGGGTGTCAATCCGGATCCAGATGTGTGCGCATCCGGCATATTTCAAGGCATTATTCACAGCTTCCTTGAATACCATATATACATTCCGCCGCTGCACCATGCTCATTTCCAGATGCATCATCTCCTGGTCGTGGATCAGGTCGATCACACAGTCGTGAATATCCTGATGTTCGGAGATATAGGCTCTCATCCGGTGGATCACCTGCTCCATACGGTCATTATCGGACTTGATGGCCCACACGATATCATTGATCGACTCCATCACTTGGAGCGAGCTGTCGCCGATGCGATCCAGCATATCTACTGCCATCTGATCATTTTCCATGATCTTCTTTTTGGCAACGGTACTGAAGATGGCAATACTGGACAAGGTCGAGCCGATCTCGTCGTGAAGATCCTTGGAAATTCGGTTGCGCAGCAGATGGCGCTTTTCCTTCTCCTTGATCCGGTAGCGCACAGCTGAATAGATCAGGGAGATCAATGCACCAACGGCCAGGGTGCGAAACCACCATGTGGCCCACCAGGGAGGCAGGATATTCAGGCGAATGGTTGCTGCTTCACGGTTCCAGACTTGTTCTGCGTTTCGGCCCTGAACGGTGAATGTATAATGTCCGGGACTCAAATTGGTGTAGGTCGCTTCGTGAAGGTCTCCGGCATCCACCCAGTCCCGGTCAAAACCTACGAGTCGATAGCGAAATTGGTTCTTCACCGGGTGGGTCAGGTCCAGGCAGGCGAACTCGAAGGTGATCATCCGTTGGGTGTGATCGAGGGTGATTTCCGTAAGATATTCGACGGGCCGGTCAAGCCGAAAGAGGGTGGTATCTGTATCTGTTGCCCGAGAGAATTCCACTCTCTTGTTGATGATCCTCAGACCATTGATGACCACTTGCGAAGGTGCATCCGATGTATAAAAGTCTTCTGGATCGAACCAGGTCAGTCCGCCGACCCCGCCGAAGACCATCCGCCCGTCGAGCATCCGGACGTAGGCCCCCTTGTTGAATTCGTTGTGCTGGAGCCCATCTTCCTGCACAAACGTGCGCAGGCACTTTCCTGACGGGTTAAAGATGCACAACCCCTGGTTCGTACTCAGCCAGAAGTTGTCATGATCATCGGTGAGGATGCCATAAATCACATTGTCCGGTAATCCCTCTCTGGTAGTATAGTGATCGCATTCTCCATTTTCAAGGTCGAGGCGGTTCAGACCGGAATAGGTGCCTACCCAGAGGTACCGCTCAGGCTGGTGGGGATCCTTTGCCAGGGAGAGGATGCGGTTACCCGTCAGGGAACGCGGATTTTTCTCTTGATGAAGGAAGTGTTTCCAACGTTTCGATTGCCGATCAAATCGGAACAGCCCCCCCTCCGAC
>JAHEAU010000053.1 GCA_024642625.1 Lewinellaceae bacterium | reverse complement strand
CCAAATCCCAAACCCGAATAACCGAAACCGAGATACTGTGTCCTACATTCTCCACTCTTAACTCAACTCTCCACGTGCACCGTCTTTCGAAATAACGAATTGCCCAACACCCAATGCCCAAGACCAATTTCATCCCTGATCTCTGATCCCTGATCCCTCATCCCTGGGTCCTGGTCCCTCGAAATAACGAAATAACCCAATCACGAAATAACCGACATTCATTGAAAGAGGCTTTGGCTTGTAAGACCGAACGTCGAGCACCACAGACCGAACACCGCTTTCATTTCTACCCCATTTCTTGTATTTATAATCATCATATATGATTTAGGCATAATATTTGTCTTTTTTATCATGCGTCAACATCCGGACGGAATCGCGTAGAACCCAAACCCACACACCTGCCCGTTGAAGATGCACGAACCGCATGCCCTTGAGTCTCTCATGGGTTGCCCTTCATGTATGGAACCGGCGGAACAAGGCTCGATCCTGTAGTCACCCTATAGGAAAACCAAAACGCTGTATATCCCATGCGCCACATCCCCTTTATTGGATCACTACTTGTGTTCCTCCTGGCAATTATTGTGCCCACCACAAACCATGCTCAGTGTACGCTCCAGTGCCTGGCAGGCCCGATTGACATCCCACTAGGCGGGAATTGTTCAGCAACAGTAAATCCTGCTGCTCTCATTGTCAATGATCCTGACTGTACACCCCTGACACTTGAATTAGCCGATGAGAATGGCCTTCCTTTTCCAGGGAATACCCTCGGCCTGACTCAGCTGTATAAGTTGTACACAGCTCGGGTGACCTTCAATGGAATACCCTCACAAACTTGTACAGTGAAGATCAGGGCAGTCGATTTGATCGCTCCGACCATCTTGACAGCATGTAAAGACACGACAATAGCGTGCAATGCAGATACATCTGTGGCCAATTTACCCAAACCAGTATTCAATGACAACTGTGGACCATTGGTGGTCACACATGTCAACCTCGTTCTGAATGGCGATTGTCAGAATAATCTGCCTTATAAGATCCGAAGGACATTTACGGCCACAGATCAAGGAGGACAAACGGCTACCTGCTCCCAAGCGATTACTTTGAATTATCAGTCCATTAATGACGTCGTACCGCCATTACAGGTAGTGAATATGAACTGTAAAGGAAGCCCTTATGATTTTAGTAAGACGGATCAGCCATTTTTAAATGGCCAACCCCTGACAACCGGTTCATTTTGTGGGTTTACTGTCATCCATTCTGATACAAAGGACCCAAACCCGCCCATGAGCCCACTGACGATCAGTAGACTTTGGACAGTGACGGATTGTAAGCTAAATACTGTGACATTTCAACAGACAATCACAGTGACGGATAATGAACTGCCACAAATTAGTTGTCCTCCGAATGTCACTGTTTCCTCGTCACCGAATAATTGTAATGCAACAGTCACCCTCATGCCAGCGACGGTTGTAGACACCTGTTCAGGTATAGAAACCATTACAGCCACGGCAAATGGCGTGTCTTTTACCTATGGCTTGCCTGTTACATTGCCTGTCGGTGTGAATATCATTCGATATACAGCAATGGATGTCGTTGGAAATACTGCATTCTGTACATTCCAGGTAACCGTTCTGGATAATTCACCGCCGATGATCAATTGTATCAACCAGGCAGTTGGGTTACTTCCTTCCGGAAGTCTGGATCTCCCGGCTACATCCATGGTTACCTTCAATGATAATTGTGGTATCAGTTCTATCCTGGCCCGACGACTGGGACAAGTCCCATTGCCACCATTCGGACCTATGGTCACCTTTACTTGCGATGATATCATGAAAAATCCGATTTCAGTCGCTCTTCAAGTAATTGATCTGGGTGGAAATATTGCGACATGTACGGCGCTCATCACTGTCCAGGACAAAGTTGCTCCAACTATTCTCGAATGTCCAAAAGACACCATGATCGACTGTAATGTCCTGAATCCGAATTTGGGAATATATGGCACGGCAACGTTTACGGATGCCTGCGGTGTGAATAATGTATATACCGAAGATGATCAACGAAACAAATGTGGATCTGGCATCATCCTTCGCCGATGGGTGGGCACTGACCCTTCTGGTAATTCGACCGTATGCAGTCAATCCATCAATGTGATCAATGGCAATCCGCTGAGTGATGCGCTGATCAACTGGCCTGATGACACCACCTTCTTTGGCTGCACACCTATCGAATTTCTACAGCCGGAAGAACTGTTACCACCTTATGACAGACCTCTTGTGGACCAATCCGTTTGTTCAATCATTGCTATTGGCCACAAGGATGAAGTTCTGGTAGTGGCGAATCCTGGATGCTATAAAATTCTCAGAACCTGGACAGTCGTGGACTGCTGTATCTATGATCCTAACAATCCAAGTGCGGGAGGCATTTTCACTCATGTCCAATTGCTCAAAGTGATGGATAATGAGAAGCCGGTAATCAATTGTCCGCCGAAGCTTAACGTGGCAGCAGATGGAGATTGCGGCACATCCTACGTGAAGGTACCTTTACTCGAAGTGACGGATTGTAATCCTAATGTCAAGATTACCAACAACTCGCCCTATTCTGATAAAAAGGGTGCGGATGCTTCCGGGACTTATCCTTATGGTAGCACCAAGGTCACCTTCACAGTGAATGACATGTGCGGCAATTTTTCACACTGTACACTCGAGATTGTTGTCACGGATTTGACGGCTCCGACGCCTATCTGTAAATGGGGTTTGAGTGTCGATCTCGGCCTTTGTGAAGGCCTTATTGTCGCGAAAGTGAATGCTTCCTATTTCAATAACAAGAGCTATGATAACTGCTCGTCAAACAGTGATTTGACATTCTCGTTTTCATCAGATGTGAATGATATAGACACCATGTTTACCTGTGACAATCTCGATACAAACTATGTTAAAATCTGGGTCACGGATGAAAATGGAAATCAGGACTATTGTAAGACCTATATTCTGGTGCAGGATAATATGGACCTGTGCCCTTCGGGTAAAGTGACGAAACTCTCGGGCTCTGTTTCAGCTGAAGCTGGTGACCCCATTTCCGGAGCCCAAATTTTGCTAACTGGTCCGACTAATAAACAGATGGTCACCGGTGCAGATGGGAAATACAGTTTTCTTGATTTGACACCAGGAGGCGATTATCAGCTATCGGCATCAAAGTCGACCGATCCATTGTTCGGCGTGAGCACATACGACTTGCTCTTGATCCAGAAACACCTTTTGGGTATCAAGCAGATTGCAAATCCGATGGCTCAACTTGCTGCCGATGCCAACCTGTCGGGTGTGATCTCGATTGCTGACGTGATCCAGTTACGAAAATGGATCCTTAGTCCAAAAGCGGATGTATCTCCGAATAAGGCCTGGCGATTCTTGAATCCTGCCATACCGATGAATCCATCGAATCCATTGCAAACTCCGGGTCTGGAA
Organism: Lewinellaceae bacterium; assembly: GCA_024642625.1. GTDB lineage: Bacteria > Bacteroidota > Bacteroidia > Chitinophagales > Saprospiraceae > JAGNXB01. Next base: position 14,060 of record JAHEAU010000053.1, on the reverse strand, counting down.
TTGATCCCATTGCAGGATGTGAACGGAGAGATGACAGGTATCGATCTGACTGCAATCAAGGTTGGTGATATCAATGGCGATGCCTTTGATGATGGATTGTGGAATGACCTGGTTCGTGATGAAAAAACACCATTGACCCTTCGTGCGACTGATCAACTCTTTGCAGAAGGAGATCAAATCACTGTGGCTTTTCATGCCAATCAATTTGCAGATATCCAGGCATGGCAAATGGCATTGTCATGGGATCCCAAAATCCTGTCCTTTGATGGACTGCAGACAACAGCCGACGAATTGAACATGGATGGCAGCCATATTGGACTGGATGATGTGGATGCTGGCACCATGCGATTGAGTTGGTCGGATACGTATGGAGTAACCCTCTCAGAAGGGTCGGATCTGCTTCGTTTGGAATTCAGAGCGAGTCAGGCAGGTCGTCTGAGTGAGGTTCTGTACCTGAATCCAGATGCCCTGCGGTCAGAAGTGATCACAGAAATGCGATCATCTTCCGGGTCTGCAGATTTGGCCCTGGGCATTGAACTGGCATGGAGTGATGATGCGGATACGGATTCAAAGCAGTTTGTCCTCTATCAAAACAAACCTAACCCATTCCGGGATATGACCATGATCGGTTTTCGCTTGCCGGAAGCTTCGGATGTGACGCTCACCTTGCTGGATGTCAGTGGGCAGGTCATCACCCAGTTCCGTGGGAAATATCCTCCGGGCTACCATGAAATATCCGTGCCTGGCGAGATCCTTCCTCCGAATGGATTGATCTATTACCGGATTGAGGGACCAGACTTTAAAGAAACCCGGAAAATGATCCGGCAGTAAGATTTTTGTGAACATATCGGCGAGAAACGGGCTGTCTATGGACGGCCCGTTTCGTTTTGCTTTCGATTCAACGATATAAGTGATCTCATGGATCTGCTGTTTTGTCCAGATATACTGTAAGATTTTACTTTTTTTAAATTGACTAAATATTTGTTTAATCATCACGATATCAATTAGTTGCGAATAATCAGGTAGCGTTCTGACACACGCCAGATTGTAATTTGACCTCATCACTAATGAGGTTGATTTTTTTTTTACAAACTCTACCTGCGATCAAGGATAGTTGTATATTTGCACTGTCTGCCAGAGGCAACTATGCTTGCCAAGGATGCATAAAGCTGGCTTTACAAATGTGTGAAGCAGTAGTTTAGGGTTCGATTTCAACTATTATGGTGGCTTCTTTATGATGTTTCTCGTTGATTGATCGCTGTTCAAAACGGGAACGATTTTTTGCTTTAAAATATACCGATACCCTGGTTTTTCTCAAAAGGCTCGTTTTTCTCTTAATTCTTCACAGAATCATTTATGCTCAGGTATTGGATTTTGTGAAATATTGAATTGAAAATGAATGTCAAAAATATTGAGATAAATAAACCTGAACTTTTAATAATTGAGTTAACTCACTTTTCATAATCAAACTAGTTTAAGATGAAAATTTCTCTTACTTCCATTTTATTTCCAATCCTCTTGTTAGGATTTGCTGTAACGACAACGAATTGCAAGAAAGACGATGCACCTGCACGGGATGCATTTTTTAGTACTTACACTGTAAATGAAAATTGTGCAGGTACGGCTGATGCATATACTATGCAAATTACGACATCATCTGCTGGGTCTAATGCAGTAATTATCAGTAATCTGTGGAACAACGGTGACCAGATATCTGGAACTGTAAATGGAACAACTATTACGATTCCTAACCAAACAGTGTTTACGACGACTTATAGTGGTTCAGGACAATTAAGTGGAAATATCCTGACTCTTTCTTTCAGTATTACAGATCTTACAATTGGGGTCGTTCAGCAGTGTACGGCTACTTGTGCAAAGAAGTAATTTGTAAGAATAAGGAATAGGTCTGAACAAGATCTTTTAGAAGGCAGGGCGTTTCGTCCTGCCTTTTTTGTTTTAGGGATGTTTGTGTTTGTATTGGAGAAATATGAATATCCTTCCATTAGCGCAATGTGACAACAGGAAGGAGTTCAAAAAAGCCATGGCGCTAATCCCCTCGGATGTAAAGAAGGGTGTTGGAATTTGACCTAGTAAAGAATAGTATGGGGTTGCATCCTTTCGAATTAGAGCACTCTGTCAGCTGCAAAAAAGAGATCTATAGACTGCATTGAATCCAATGCTTGAATTTCAGGATAATCACGGTAGATCTTACCAGTTCGATTACTGGAAATGACTGGAAACTCATCCATGGAAAACCTGAAGTCGGGAGCATTCGTACGCGTGGTATGTGTCAATGCTTTCCTGGCCATTAATGGCCTTTCCTCTTGAGGATGCACGACCGTTCGCTTGAGCATGGGTGCTGGATCCATCCGAAAGGTATCAACGCGAACCACTTCCTGATAAACCGTATCCACTAGTGTAATGATAATTGGTTCAGATGGCAATGCCATTCTGGATTGTGCCCACCACCAGGTAAGACCCATCGTCAGAATAGCTGTCGCTGCTACCTTATAAATTGGGAGGGGTGTCAAAAACCATGATTGTCTTTTTGGTAGAGGAATGGCGCGCATTTGTGTGTTGGCCAGAATATGTTGCAAAACAGATTCGGAAGGTGTAATCCGTTCATTGCTTAATACGACTTGACTTCTGGCAGCAATTGATCGCAATCGGATAAATGCTTCAATGCTGCCCAGTACACGAATGACCAATTGGTTTTCATCTGCATTAAGCTTATCGGCATCCTTGTTCTTGAGGAGATATTCCAATTGTTCGGAATAGTTATCCTTGTTCATGAGGATTGTTTTTGTGGTTTGAACGAAATCATAGTTGATTCTAGAAAGCGAAGGGTATAAAAGATGCGTGATTTGACCGTGCCAACTGCGCAATCCTGGATCTCAGCAATTTCACCCAGAGATAGATGCTCCTGATAGCGCAGTAAAAAGGCAGTTCGTTTTTCCGGCGCAATTTCCCGAAGGGATTGGTCGAGTAATGAGCGAAATAGCTCGTGGTCCAATTGATCAATTGCGAAACTTGTGTTTGAAATTGCAGATTCGATCTCGATATTATGGAGATCATCCACTTCGCGATAGGTTTGACGTTGGTGTGCGTTTCTTGCGAGATTGGCAGCGATGGTAAAAATCCAGGGACGGAAAATCCGCGAAGAATCAAACCGGTTGCTGGAAGTTGCCAGCCGAACAAAGACATCCTGCAGCAGATCTTCCGCTTGTAGCCGATCGCCGTCAACCATCCGATAAAGGAAGCCCATTAATCGATCGGCATACCGATGATACAGCGCCTCCAGTGCGGAGTGGTCGCCATCCTGAAGGCGGTTCATCAATTGCTCGTCTGAGAAATGGTTGTTCATTCCAGTTCGCTGGTTCAATATTCAGTCTGGAGCTTCTCAAGATAGGTCTCTACTTCAGATTCGCGATTGGCGAGTTGGCCGGCTCGTTGGGCCAATTCTCTGTAGCGATTTGCTTCTGTTGCCATTCCTGCTTCCGTGTAATGTTCGACAAGGGTCAGAAAGGGTGTCAGATAAATGGCAACCGTCGATTGTGCAAGTCCATTCTCATAGGGAAAGGTTTCTGTATAGACCTGAAAGCGAAGATGGTCCAGTATCATTCGTTGTTCAATATTCCGACAAAGCACTGCGATATTATCCATTTTGTCAGTGGTGTATCGATTGGCGAGTCCGGTACACCAAAGCTGGTCCTTCAATTCTTCCAGATGTTTATTGCCAACTGTGAGTGCGACATAGACAGGTCTGTCTTGATTCATCTGTTCCAGGTGGCGCACCATCCAGGCACGTTTTTCTTCCCATGGCAACTGGTCGAATACCTGCTCAATTTCAGCCTGGTTGACACGGATCTGCCGATGCTTCATGAGTTTCAGAAAATAGGTGCGGTCATTGGCCAGCGACAGGTTGATGACAGTGACATCCGGCCGTACTTGTTTGGCCTCCTGTAGTACCCACAGGGGATAAGTATCATTGTCGCCGTGGGTAAAGAGGATACCATTCTGATCAACGGACTGGAGCATATTATAAGCCATATACAACAATGATGGTGCGATGGTTTTTGTCGCAAACCATTGTCGGGCAAAGTCGGTTTTTTTCTCCCAATCACCTTCCAACTCAAAGCGAGTTAAAAAGCCACTGTATACCTCTGGTCTGTTTTGGTCAATGGTATACGCTTTATTCAACCATTCCCAGGCTTCCTGATCCTGATGTCCATTCCAATTTCGGACATAACAATATTCAAATGTCTCAGGGATATGGCGGCCCATTTCTTCAACCACCGCGGCGACTTCTTTCTTGTAAAGTGAATCCTGGAAAATTCTTGGAAAGTCAGCATAACGGAGAGCTTTATAGCGATTGTACCACGCAAATGCATTTTTTGGCTCCGATTCTGTCTTCAGTTTCCACGCTTTGACTTGTTGGACATACCAGTCATTTTCATGAACTACTTCGGTAATCGGATAGACTTCCTGTGGTTGGATCGCTGGCTGTGCCTGTACGTCGCAGGAGGAACCCAGAAGGCAGAGACAGAGGAGAATGCGAAGAATCATCTGTATGTTATTTTAATGGAGGTACCCACCAGAATGCAGGAAGTTCAATTTTTTTGATTTTTTTTCACATCCCTTTCATTTTATTTAAAAATGACGGACATTGAATCTCCCTCCAATTCCAAAACCGATGTCACTCACAAAACGTATCCTTTTTGGATGCTTGCTGGCGATTCTGGCGCATTCAGTTCCTCTCCGGGCAACGACTATTATACCTTTTACCAATCTGGGCGAAATGGCATTGGCAGCGGATGCTGTTGTTGTTGTTCATGCCGGTGAAACACGTCTTGAAGAAAAAGGCGATGCTGTTTGCCGGCGTACCCCGTTTACAGTAACAGAGGTGATCAAGGGCGAATTGACCCCAGGGGCCAACATCGATATGGACTCCTGGTGGCGGCGGAGTGGAAATAAAGAGACCACGATCTGGGGAGATCCGACATATAATTCAGGGACAACCTATCTTGTTTTTCTGGCCAAATTGGATTATGCTCCGTACTGGCAACCGATGATGCTAGCCTATGGCCAATTTTATCGCCGAACATTAAATGGTGTCGACTTTTTCTTTCCATCTCGCGAGTCATCCGAGATCCATGCTTTTCCCAGACCTGATGGTATTGTGCCCGAAACGATGAAAGTGATGCTGGCAAAAGAATTATTAACGCATTTAAAGCAAGTGGTGAGTGGCAAGATCCCCTGGCAGGAAATGGTGGTGTTGCCGGAAGGGGAAGTGAAGGATGTGGAGGTGGATTTGAGGGTGGCACCGATGCACTGCTCATTTCTTGATTTTGGAGGGACGTACGCCCGGTACATCGATTTTCCAGCAGACGATATTTTAGTTTATAGTCAATTAGGGGGTGATCCATCGTTATCACCTCCTACGTTAGCATATACTTATGTTTCCAATGCAGTGGATGCATTGTCGGCCGATTACCAAGGAATAAATCTTAATTATTCTGGCACATTAAATTTTACCCCAGATTGTGTAAATAATCATGCATATGACGGCAATTTTTATACTGTGGTTGGAAGTAGGGAGTCATTAGTCATATTTGACGATCCCTGTAATGAAATTGCTAACCTCACGATTAATGGAATTAATGAATGTGCTGGAACGTTGGCAGTCGGCGGTTTGTGGGCTGGAGGTACACACACATTTGATGGCGTCACATGGTATAATGGCATCAAGTCATACGTAGTATTAAATAATGATTTGGGAATTTGTACCAACATTGACTATACGATTGTCCTCATTCATGAATTAACTCATGGATTAGGGAATGGTCATATTGCCTCAGGAAATGGTGCGGCAAATATGAATCCGTCCTGTTGCAATACAATCAAACAACTCGACATCGATTGTCTCGACTATACTTACCCTCCGGCGCCATTGCCAATTGAGTTGGTCACATTTACTGCAAATATTCAACGAGAGGATGTGTTGCTCAATTGGTCAACAGCATCAGAGATTAATAATGATCGATTTGTTGTGGAGCGATCGCTGGATGGAAAGACATTTACTGCGTTGTCCAGTATTCCAGGAAATGGAACAACGAATAGTTTACATGAATATTCGTGGACAGATCATCGCCCGGGTCCAAGCCAATGGTATTATCGATTAAAGCAGCTGGATTTGGACGGGCGGTTTGCCTACAGCCCCATTGTAACGGTTAACCTGGAAGGTAAGAGCACAGTGAGTCGGGTTTATCCCAATCCGATTTCTGGAAATACTATTACTCTCCAACGCCAGGCTTCCCGAGAAGGAGAGATGCAAGTTGATATAATCGCACTAGATCAATCTGCGATTCAGCATCAATTCCTTCATCAACAAAAAGGCGGCAATCTTTGGGAGATTCCTTTGCCAGATATTCAGCCAGGGATATATTTCTTGCGATTGATGGATGACAATCAAACGGAGGTGATTCGGTTTTGTATTGCTCGGTGAGATAGTCAGTTCTCTGTTATCAGTTTTCGGTTTCTCGCCCCGAGTACTCGGGGGCGCAAAAGGCGCGAGGTCAAAAAGGCGCGAAGAAATTTTATAGTTAGGTTGGTTCACAATAATGCAATCCTGACTGCCAGCGGCTGTAACGAAATAACTAAATAACACACCTGATTAGCCATCGTCTGGACGTCAGTATGACCAATACGTGATTGGAATTTCTTCAACCCCGTCAGAGTTGTTTTGTAATACGCATAATTTCCCCGGATTTCACCCGGGGTTATTCTGTAGAACCCTGGAAGGGTTCTACAGTCGAAATTGCTTTGTATGCCTTAAGAATTGGGACACATATTTTATTTCGAAATAACGAAATAACGAAATAACGAAATAACGAAATAACGAAATAACGAAATAACGAAATAACGAAATAACTAATAATACCCAATACCCAATACCCAATACCCAATACCTATTCCTCCTGCATACTGGCCAGACAGGCATTAGCTACCGACAAGGCTGCAGGATGTAAATCATAAACCCATAGACGAATAAACGAATAAACGAATAAACAAGCTCCTCAATTTGGTTCAAATATTGAACGGGGCGTCTTCGTTTCTTAGCGTTTAATTACCCATTCTTATCTCACCAATGTCACTTCACCTCGAATGGACTGTTTTTCTCCACAAATGGTTGCTGTAAACATCCAGGCATAAATATCCGAGGGGGCATCTGTGCCATCCACTTTACCATCCCAACTAATGCCATTGCCCTTATTGTCATAAACCAAATTCCCCCATCGACTCCACACCTGTAGTTGATACGGTGTATCCCATTTTACTGGTGCCAATTCATCATTGGTTTGATCACCATTCGGCGTAAACACATTTGGCAACTTGGGCTGACAAATATCCGGATCAACAGTGATCAATACGGAGTCAATTGCTGAGCATCCGTTTGGGTCAATGATCTCCACAGCTAAATATGTGGTCTCAAGGATCGTTACTGAAGTCTCATTACAAGTGAGGCAATGTACAATTGAAGCGGGTGTCCAGGATAAGACTGTACCGCCAAAGACAGAAACCTGAAGAGTAGTCCCCCTTCCAACAGTTGTATCCTGAATATTCCAGATCACTTCCGGAGCAGGAAATACATTGACGATCATAGTGTCCGTCAATTGGCATCCTCCTTCTGTGACAGATAGGTAATATGTCGTCGTTGTATCAGGACTGGCGAGGGGTAGAATAGCTGTCGCATTATCAAGAGATTGCATCGGCATCCATGATATAGTTCCAGTGGCTTCTTGGCCAATTTCGATCGACTCACCTTCACAAATAACCAGATCTGGTCCTGCATTGGCAATCAAGTCAGAGGCCGTGATTTGAATTGTATCAGCTCCAAATCCACATGGAGTTGTTACCGTCACAGCATAGCTCCCTGGTTCTGTGATTTGAAGTAGTCCGGTCGTGTCTCCAGTTGACCATATGTAGTTCGCTCCCGGGAAAAGCTGTCCGATGGACAATGTCGCATCCGGGCATAAAATGGTGTCCTGGCCGAGATTGACTGCCAGGTCTTCCAGGGTTTCACCAGCCAGCCAAACTGCAGGAAAATTGGGCAAGCCAATGAAGAATGGCGTGCCGGCTGGTAATTGTCCGAGTGCTAGATGATTTGGGGCGAGGACACCACCTGTATTGGCACAAATGATGGCCGAGAGATAACTGCTAGTGCCTCCTGTACTGGTCAGATAGAAGATTGAAAAGTAAATATTCTGATCAGGCCCCAACTGCGGATAAGAAATGATAGGCATGTAGGGAAGGCCATCCGTTTCAGCTGGCATCGAACCCAAATTGATTTCACTGGCAGGGATATCAGAACTCTGTAAATCAAATCGGTGGATTTCAGAAGTGAGGCTTTTTGTCAAGGCGAAAAGCCATCGGCTATTTGCTGAGAATTCAATCTGGGACCCCTCCGGGAGTTGTATTGGTGAACCGACGATGCCATCACTCCCATCAAATGGAAAAAGGAATCTACCTCCCTGTCCAATTGTCGTTAGCCATTTTCCATCAGGGGAAGATTTGATAACATTGTTGAAGAGTGGGGTAGTGGTCACTTCCATCGGAGTACCGACACCTGCCGAAGTCACTGGTACAATGACGAATCCCAGGAGATCGGATCGGTCTGCAATGATCCACCAATCCTGTCCATTCGCATGCTGGACAGCACAGAGTCCCTCATAGGTTGGTCCGTAAATGTTCTCCTTGTACTCGATCATTTCTCCCAATCCACCATTCCCAGTGCCATCAATTTCAAACCACGATAATCCACGACCATCAGGTTGACTTGGGACATCGCCACCGACATAAAATTCAACCTCCTCCATCGTAAAGAGGTAATACTTATCCGGATCTCCTGGCTTGGTGATGAAGACAGCTGATTGTGCCGAGCTATATCCACCTCCTTCCGTATAACTCATGTCGTACATGACATCATTGTTACGATCCCAAATCGAACCAGCAGGTTGTCCACTTTGAATCGGATCGCGGCCGCCGCCATTGGTATACCATAATAATTGACCGGATAGATCGCTGATCGAGGCGCACCCTTCAAACGTGTATTGCTGACTGCCTGAAATAGACGTCGGTGAACCACTTGTAAAATCCAGGGCCAATCCGAACCCAAAATGCCATTGCATTGTCCGTTCAACTTGCGCTTCCAGGTGGAAGGATAACAACAGGCTTAGAAAAAGGAGAATACGGTTCATGGAAATGCCATTTCTAAACATAAATCTTGTGTAAACGGTTTGGTCCGAAGATAATCACGCCCACACATTAAATAGATGATGGAAGTCAGAATACATGCAAAAGGGGGTTGGCACACGTGTGCCAACCCCCTTTTGAGACAGGTATTCCAGTCTACCACTTATCCGGCCATCGACCAGGTGTGTAAGGTGCTCCGTTTTTCTCCAGGAGACTTTCAAGTTGGCGAACGGACGCGTCCATTGCTTTTAGGTCAGACATTAATGAACCGAACTGGCTGTGGGCCACCTGGTAGGAATCCAGGTAGGTTTTAGGTACCTGAGATGTCGTTGACCAAAGCGCTCCTTGAATTCCGAATATCCGGTCATTAATTGAAGGGGTAACCTCAAACTGGCGACTGGCTGCCGTCCCATCTCCGTTCAACCGAATATTCAAGCCAATCAACTTCTTTCGGATCGATGCAGCCTGACCCAGGATATCCCCGGGTGCTGTAGGCATATCAGTTATAGCTGATTCAATCAGGCCAATCCTTGATTGGAGATTGGAGAGGATATCTGTAGCGGCCCCCGTAGCTTTACGCAAGGTGCCTACCTTCTCAAGGAATGTCGTATTCGCCACCATATCCGTAGGCAGGCTACTTTGTTCCAATAAATTTATTGTGAAGGATTGTGGACTGCTCAATGCAGTCACCTGGCCGTCAATCACCTGGGATAAGGATACCTGATAGGTGCCGGGTGCTACAAAATGGCCGATTTCTTCAGATCCGAACAGGACATCTGGTCCGGGTGTATAGCGTTGGCCGACCGGTGCTTTTATGGCCGAAGTCATGTCCCAGACAATGCGTTGGAGTCCGGCTCCTGTACCTCCCTTGATATGTCTGATCACGTTCCCGTTTTGGTCGCTGATCGTAAACAGAAGATAAGGATCAGTCTGATTGTCTTCCAGCCGGAGGCTATCCATAGACGGATAATAAGCGGCCTTTTTTTCCTTGTACGCTGCTTCTTCGGAGGCCTGACGTTTGGCTTTCAGTGTTTTGATTTCATCCTTGAGATACCAGGTGATTACGGCGCCGGATTCCGGGTTGGGTGTCACAAAGTAGCTGCCTCCCAGGTGGCCCTTGCTGCGTAGTCCGATCGGATGGCGCTCGACATACATCCAGGGATCTTTCACAGGAAAGAGAATAGCTGTTTCTTCAAGTTTCTCCTTGTTCATTCCTCGCAGGGCACTGTAATCATCCAGAATATAAAAGCCTCTGCCAAATGTGCCCAATACAAGGTCATTTTCTCTTCGTTGTATCTCGATATCTCGCACAGCAATCGTTGGGAGACCCTCTTTGAGCTGTAGCCAATGTCCCCCTCCATTAGTTGAAAAGAAACAACCAAACTCTGTACCGACAAACAAGAGGTTGGGGTCCACATGATCCTCAGCGATGCTGTAAACCGATCCGCGTTCCGGCAGATCGGATTGGATGGCTGTCCAGGAAGTGCCCCCATTGGTGGTCTTTAAAATGTATGGCTTGAAGTCTCCATACCGGTGATGGTTGAAACAGACAAAAACTGTATTGCGATCATGAAGTGATGTGATGATCTGGTGAACATAACTCATGGCTGGCACACCGGGAAGGTTATCGTATTTAGTCCATGTTTTACCACCGTCCGTGGTTTTTTGGATCAAACCATCATCCGTGCCAATCCAAAGCAGATTCTGGTCGAATTTTGATTCAGCTATGGTCGTCAATTGGCCAAAAATATCCGTACTTCCATTTTTGGCAATGGCGTCTACAGACCAGATGCGACCCATCACTTCCAGTTTGTTGCGATCGATATTTCGACTCAGATCCGGGCTGATGATCGTCCAGGAATTGCCGCGATCATCTGTACGGAAGAGCTTGTTCGCTCCGAAATACAAACGGGTAGGATTGTGTTGCGAAATCAGAAGAGGGGCATCCCAGTTCCAGCGAAGTGCGGGTTCATTTTCGCCCTCGACAGGTTTGATATACAGGTACTCACCGCTGCGACGATCAAAGCGGCTCAAGGCCCCATATTGTGCCTGAGCATAAATGATATTCGGGTCAGTCGGATCGACCTGTGTTTCAAATCCGTCACCTATGGAAGTCACGTACCAATCGGCATTGACGATGCCATTGACTGATGTGGTGCGACTTGGACCGCCGAGGCTCAGGTTGTCCTGTGTGCCGCCATGGACATGATAAAATGGCTCGGCATTGTCGGTACTGACCTTGTAGAATTGTGTAACAGGCAAGTTCGGTTTGAAATGCCATGTGCCAGCCAGATTCCATGTTTCGTAAACACCGCCATCGCACCCGACCAGGAGGTGGTCCGTGTTTGATGGATCGATCCAGATCGCATGGTTGTCGATATGTTTATTGAGTTCACCCAGATTGCGTGTTGATTTGCCACCATCATCACTGATCTGGAAATAGGTATCTGTGATATAGATCCGATCTACATTTTTTGGATCACAAGTCACTTCCTGGTAATAGTTGCCGGACGTAAATGTGCCACCGCGCTTTTCCCAACTGGCTCCTTGGTCGGTAGAGCGATACACACCACCTTTGTCATCATTTGCTTCGACGACAGCGAAAAGGACATCAGGATTGACCGGGCTAATATCGAGGCCGATGCGGCCGAGATCACCTCCTGGCAGGCCACCTTCAAGTTTATTCCAGGTTGTTCCTCCATCCGTAGATTTGAACAATGCGGATTCAGGTCCTCCACCGATATAGGTAAACACCTTTCGCATCCGTTGATGGAAGGCGGCATAGAGGACATCCGGATTTCGGGGGTCCATGACCAGGTCATTGCAACCGGTGTAATCGGAAACGGATTTGACACAGTTCCATGTGGCACCGCCGTCTGTTGATTTGTAGACACCGCGTTCACCGCCAGCGTTCCAGACCGGGCCGTAGGCCGCAACAAATATGGTGGATGGGTCATTTGGATGGACGATGATTTGGGCAATATGTTCGGATTGTTTTAGCCCTTTATGTTGCCAGGATTTGCCCCCATCCGGACTCATGTATACACCATCTCCATAGGATACGGATCGTTGATTGTTGTTTTCTCCCGTACCGACCCAAACAACGGATGAATTAGATGGATCGAGGGAAATGCAACCGATGGAATAGGAGCCTTGGCCATCGAAGATGGGATTAAAGGTGATACCATGGTCCATTGTCTTCCAGACGCCGCCTCCGGCAGCAGCGACATAATATTCGCTGTTGTTGTTGGGGTTCACGGCAAAGTCGGCAATTCGTCCTGATGTGACAGCCGGGCCGATCGATCGGAAGCTGAGCCCGGACAATGTCGCACTAGTAAAAGAACCATAATCTGGCGTGGGCGTTGTGGACTTGTCCTTTTTCTGTGCGAGCAGACAGAGGGGGAGTGCCAAAGTGAGAAGGAGGGTCTGAATCTGTTTCATAAAGGGTTTTTCAATATAAAATCATGTGCCATATGGCAACTAGAATGAATTGGAAGCCCAAATTAGGTGAAACAGCTGTGATGCCAAAAGAGGAGCCTTCTTTTGTCGGATTTATCTGTGGAATATTCACGCACAAGGGCCTGGACGATTAAAGTCCGGATCCAGAAATGGCTTGCAAGGGCCATCGTTTAGGCGCAAACGAATTCCTGGAATTCAGTTCGTTTGAGTAAACAAATGGGTTGACTTTCTACTCTTCACTCTCAATAGTCTACGTTGTTTTCAGAATCAAGATTTACAGCATGAGCGGATGATCAGGATGTAGATTGTCATCAATTGGTGCATCCTAACCGTAAACCCTGGACCGAAGACAGTGGGCGGAGGACCGAACGCCCAACGCCACATGCCCAATAATCAACGCCCCTTATTTGGAATTTCAACCCGAATGGTAAGAAATATCAGCTGACAGTTGTAATTTGAAGTGCTTCAAACGGATGATCGTATGGCTGTTGGTATGGCATCTTATTTAAGAGTAGTAGGGATACAAAGGGTTGCACGAAGTCATCGTGTTGGTACAAATGGGAATTAATATGAGTTTAATTATGGAAATTAAAGTTGAGAGGACAGTGGATTGTGAGGTGTTGGCAAAACTGAATGAAGCAGTTCAATCGTTGCACCAAAAACGTTACCCCGAAGAATTTAAAAAGTATGACTTTAGATCCGCAAAGAGCGCCTTTTCAAATAGTTTATCTGTGCGAGAAACGTATGCATTCGTTGCGAAAATTGGTGACTCTCCTGTCGGGTATATACTATCTGTAGTGAAGGAGCGGAAGGAAAATGAATTTCAATTTAGAAAGACCTTGCTTTACATAGATCAAATTGCGGTTGAAGAAAACTATAGAAATAGGGGAGTGGGGAAACACTTGTTAGCCAAAGTGCTAGAACTGGCAACGAAATTAGGCATTGACGAAATACAACTGGACTATTGGGAGGGAAATGTGGAGGCAAATAAATTATTTATTTCTAATGGGTTTGAGTGCTATAACTATAGATTGAAAAGAAGTACTAGTGATAACGGTGTTTAAATTACACTCGGTTTCTGCTCAATCAATTGCCTGTCGAATGTTGTAGTTAATATTCGGCACTTTTGAAATTATTAACGTGTCTCACAGAGATGAATGAATTATTGATTTAATACCCAGTGCTCATGAAAAAATTGCATATTGCTCTTCTTATTTGCTCGGTAGTTCTATCTGCGAACTGCAACAAAACCAGCGATTTCAAGGATTTGGACTTGTTGGTTGGTTTTGAATGGAATTTGATCACCAAAACCAAGGATGGTATCGATGTGACTGCGGAATGCGATCAGG
>JAHEAU010000269.1 GCA_024642625.1 Lewinellaceae bacterium | reverse complement strand
TATGGTTGGGATGGCACTTTCAGATCCAACCGTCTGAATCCCGCTGTCTTCGTCTGGGTCATCGAAGCCGAACTCAATACAGGTGAAGTCATCCTCATTAAAGGCGATGTCACCTTGTTGTAAGTTTGGAATGTCGCTTACTCTTTCCTTTTCGTACTTTCGAAGGTTTGGTTGTCCGAACAAGGGAAACGAGTCGAATGTATGATGAAGAAAATACTGACCACTGGAATTTGTTTTTTGGCCTTTTCTGCATTGGTTCAGGCCCAAAACAGCTGTGGGATCATGGTTGAAGCCGGAGATCCTGTATCCATCTGCCCAGGTGGAAATACAACTCTAAATGGTTCAGTTACGGGAGGAAACAATCCAACTTATGAATGGACACCTCCAAATGGACTGAGTGATCCCACCTCGTTGACACCGACAGCTGCACCAGCTTCAACGACAACGTATACATTAACAGCTTCCGGTATGTCTGGAAATCTGATTATCAATGGAGGATTTGAAACCGGTAACATTGCCCCAGCTACATCCAATTATACTGAAGTCAATGATCCTTTAGCTATTGCCACGAATTATCCAAATTACTACGGCATCCTGTCTGTACCTCAGATCGCCCAATCCTTTGGATGCACCCCGGATATCGGCGCATTTACCATGGTGATTCACGGAAGTACTGGAGTCAATGTGGACTTCTGGTGCGAAACAATTCCAGTAACGCCCAACACTGATTATAAATTCACCTATACAGTTTTTGGCATTCTATACTTTTTCACGCAGGCTCCGGAGATTGTCTTAAAGGTGAATGGCACACAGGTTGGTTCTATTGTCGCACCAAATTCTCTTTGCGGTGAAAAAACAGAAACATTTACCTGGAATTCAGGGGGAGCCACTACTGCAGATGTATGTTTTGCGAATGCAACAGTGGCAGGAGCAGGCAGTATGTGTTCTCTTGACGACATCATTATGGTCGAATGTTGTGTCGTAACGGATACGGTGACTGTGACTGTACTTCCAGAGATTTTGGAAACCCAGGATCATCTGATTTGTAAGGGTGAATCTATTGAAGTTGGCGGTCAAACGTTTGACCAACCAGGTACATACGAAGTGGTTGTCAATTCCTTTTTGGGCTGTGACTCGACAATCCAGGTCAATCTCGCCAACGTGGGCATTGAGGCTTTTGTCTCGCCACCCAACAAGATTACCTGTCTTCTCGATCAGGTACTTTTGGATGGTTCCGGATCGGTAGGTGAATTCGGAATAAGCACGTATAGCTGGTCGACGGTGAACGGACTGATCCTTTCAAACCCAGCTTCACCGACAGTTGATGCTGGAGCACCTGGCACATATACGCTAACTGTGACCACTACAAATGGGCAAGTCTCCTGTATGGATGAAGTGGATGTCCTTGTGGAGATTGATACTATTTCGCCGGTTTTCGGGATAGATCCAGCAGGTGCGCCTCCTTGTGATAATCCAGTTGTCACGTTAAATGCATCTGGTGCCAATCTGCCGCCAAATGCTCAAACGACCTGGTCCACATGGAATGGGCAAATCCTCAACGGAGGAAATACATTGATGCCTACAGTTTCCGGGAGTGGTGGATATACGCTCCTCGTCCTTAACCCTGCAAATGGCTGTTTCTCTCTGGATTCCATCCAGGTCCAGGCAGATACCAACAAACCGGTGATCCAACCATTATTTATCCCGGATATCACATGCAAAGATTCACATGCTTTGATCGTAGTTGCAGTCCCTGTACCGGTTAGTGGATTCACCGCTATTTGGTCAACTGTCAATGGAAATATTCTTTCCAAAACAGATACTCTGACCTTATTGGTGGATAAAGGTGGAAGCTACCTCCTGACAGTTACAGATGGCCAATCTGGTTGCACCAGCGAATTTACAGCTGTTGTGAATGCCTTGACAGATCCGCCCACACCCACACTTCCTTTACCGGACACGCTCAATTGCCTTATAAACACATTGGATATCCTGGCCACATTGCCACCCGGATTTGATTCCCTTAGTATCCAATGGACATCGCTGAATGGCCTGATCCTGAATGGTATTGATTCTCTGGCAATGTCACTTGGGAAAGCAGGCACATATCAGATCCATATACAAGATCTGAAGACCGGCTGCCTGGATTCAGCATCGATCACTGTCTTTAGGAATGCGCAATTACCACCTGTATCTGTCGGCCCGAACATGGTCATTGACTGTGTTCAAGATACTGTCATCCCCCAAACAATCGGATCGGCATCAGGGCCAGACATTCTGTATTCCTGGACTCGAAATGGCCTCGGGTTTCCAGGCGACACCTTGCTTCAACCCATATTAACAGGTGCCGGAACGTATGTCCTGGAGATCATAAATACCGTGACAGGATGTACAAACACGGATACCTTGATCATCACCAATATTGCTGCGGTCCCTATTGTCCAAATCTCACCTGCAGATACCCTGAATTGTATAAATACACAATTGATTCTCAATGCATCCGGATCTGACCAGGGTCAGCATATCCTGTCTTGGTCCGGACCCACTGGCGGAATTCTGAATAACGGCACGACTTTGATGCCGACAGTTGGTCAACCCGGTTGGTATGTTCTGTCCAGTTTGGATACGACTAATCAGTGTCAAACGATTGACTCGGTCCTGGTCCAACAAGATATTTTGACCCCTTCAATTAGCATCCTTCCACCAGATAGCCTGGATTGTGTGACCACTGCTGTCAGTCTGGATGGATCAGGCTCCGGACCTGCAGGAAAGCTGATATTCAACTGGTCAACTAAAACCGGAAATATCGTTTCAGGTGGTTCGACAGCTACCCCTAAAATAAATGGTGGTGGATTCTACATCCTCCAGTTGACAAATCCAGACAATGGATGTGCAGCGATAGATTCTATTTTTGTTTTCCAGGACCCTGATCTACCAGTTGCTTCCATTCAGGATGCGGATACCTTGACCTGCCTGATCACTGAAACCACACTTGTTGCCACCATCCAGGCAACTAATCCGAATGTGACCTTTATCTGGACAACTGCAGATGGCTCTATCGTGAATGGTTCAACCACACTCTCTCCACTGATCAATGGGCCTGGTACCTACACCTTCTTGTTAACAGATCCCGCCACTGGATGCATGACCTCGGATGAGGTGATTGTAATTGAAAACACTAGCCTCCCCGATGTGGTAATCAGCACGCCTGATACCTTGACTTGCCTGGTCACTCAGGTTATATTACAGGCCGATCCAGTAAATTATTCTGGAACACTTTCGTATCAATGGATCACCTCCAATGGACAGATTATCGGCTCTGCAACAACCAATTCAGTTTCTGTCAACGCCGCAGGATCCTATTCATTACAGTGGACGGTTCCCGAAAATGGTTGTACCAATTCAACGGTTCAAATGGTCATTGAAAATAAAATCCAACCACTTGCAGATGCAGGTTTGGACACGGGTATCCCGTGCAATGGTCAGGACTTGCAACTGGATGGGTCAGGATCCACTGGACAAGGAAATCTGACCTATCAATGGTCAACTTCCAATGGTATTATCCTTTCGGGCGGAACCTCAAGCATCCCAATAATCGGACAGGCCGGAACCTATCAACTCACTGTCCTGGATGGAGCAAATGGTTGCCAGTCATCTGATGAAGTGGTGATTACTGCAACCGGATCATTTTCAGCTGCCTTTGATCTTATCCCACCCTTGTGCAGCACACCCGGCAATTTCACGTTGCTATCTTCAGGAGGTACACCTCCTGTGTTGATGACAATCGCAGGGCTAAATGGAAGTTATATGCCAGGGCAAACCATACAATTGTCCTCGGGCTCCTGGCCAGTGACAGTGACCGATGGATCGGGTTGCGTTTTTGACACCGCAGTCGTCATGCCTTCCAGCCAGTCACTTATCTTGTCCACACCAGCCAAGGTTTCTCTTTCACCTGGTGCAACCGGCCAAATTAAACTGACCGTAAATGTACCACCAGCACAGATAGCTGAAGTATCCTGGTCGCCAGCAAATGGCATCGGAGCCACTTCAGATCCATTGGTATGGACAGTTTCCATATCCAGTTCAACAATCTACCAGGTCGTCGTCAAATCATTTGATGGATGCACGGGTACAGCCTCTATCCAGGTCGATCTGGTGACTGATCCCCCGGCCCTTTTCATCCCGAATGCATTTTCACCAAATGATATTAATGGCATAAATGATGTCTTTTTCCCGCATTCACGTCAAGGAACCATCACTTCAATCAAGTACATGGCCATCTATGACCGATGGGGCAATAACCTCTTTTTGAAAGAGGATTTCCCACCTGATGATGCCAATTATGGTTGGGATGGAACGTATCGAAACAAATCATTGGATCCCGGAGTGTATATCTGGGCCATTGAAGTGATTCTTCCTGATGGAGAAATCAGGGTGTATAAAGGCGAAGTAACGCTCTTCTGATCTGTAAAGACCAGTTCATCGGTGTCATCAATCAGCTTGTGTCAACGCTGTTTGATTAACCGTCTTTGTTCTTCCCGATTTATCCCCTGGATTCGTAAAAAATAAATTCCATCCGGATAGTCAAACAGG
>JAHEAU010000268.1 GCA_024642625.1 Lewinellaceae bacterium | reverse complement strand
ATTTCAGATTCAGTACGCCGGGATGCTCCCGGGGCTATTGTCTTCAACCCCTACAGGGTTGCCAGGGTCTTAGTGAATAATAGAATGAGGGGCTAACATCGAGATCATCGCATGGGTAATTGGATTCTGTATTCTAGCCCTATAAAAAGGACTCTTGGATGGTCCAAAATAATAACCTCAGGGTACGCTTAGTCAATAGGCGACCAGTGCCATTATCTATGGTGGAACCCGGGGTAAATCTGATCAAAATCAGCCATGAGGAGGTTGAAGAAACGCCCACTAGGGTTTGGGATTTTGCGAGTAAAAAATTTTGATACCAATTTGGATTTGAAATATATCTCTCCAATTTATAAGGAAGCCTAGTGAATATCATAAGAGTCGGCATATAGGAGGAAGGGTTCTTCAAACCCTCCAGGTATGTGTCATTTCAGATTCAGTACGCCGGGATGCTCCCGGGGCTATTGTCTTCAACCCCTACAGGGTTGCCAGGGTCTTAGTGAATAATAGAATGAGGGGCTAACATCGAGATCATCGCATGGGTAATTTCATGCTATATTCTTGTCATTTAAAGGGGACGCTGAAGGCGTCCAATAAAATAGCCCCGGGTGAAACCCGGGGTATAGATTTATGAGGAATTCAACCCTGAAGGGGTTGAAGAAATGCCAATCCTGAAAGCTGATGCTCAATCAAATAAATACTGCTCATCAAAGGGCACATCATGTTCTTTCAATAACCTCCGGAACTCATCCTGAAAAGATTCCTTCTTATGATGGGCTTCCTGATTTTGAACATACGCAATCAGTATATCCAAGTCCCTGGATGAATATGTAAACGCACCATAGCCAGGAGACCATCGATCAAACAATGGCGCAATTCCTCTGGCTTTCATCCATTTTGAAGTTGCCAATTTAATATCCTTTACCAAGCCAGATAGTGTTATGTCTGGATGCAGGCTGAAGAGAAGGTGGATATGGTCCGTCATGCCATTGATTGCATACGGATGACATTTCTTTTCTTTCAGTATCCCACCAATGTATGCATATAGATCCTGAGGATGGTCCATGGCTAATCGTGCCTCCCGACCATAGGTTAAAAACACAACCTGGTAAATGATTTGGCGATATGATCCCATGACATTTTGAATTTACAAAATGGTTTAAGACTTATGCGTTATTTCATTTTCGCGCCAAACCCGACTTCGATTGATACGCTGCAGCCAATGCATCCCCTAGCAACCCATCATCTACATCAGCTAATAGGACATACGTCGCTCCTTTTTCGCCCCATTTATTCGGGACAGGATAAACAGCAGGTTTTCCCATAGCAACAAATACATCCTGATCTTCCGGCGTCAACATCAAACAGGCCAATCCATCCTTCTCTGCAAGCGTGGCAAATATCTTCTTCCCCATTCGGAACGATGTGCGCTCAAAATGTGGCAATTCAACTGATCCTGGAAAGGACAAAGCCAAAGACCTGAATTGATGTACATCCATGACTTCAAATAGCACGCATTCGATTATTCCGTGCGTCATGCGTGATTTCAGCGAGACCAAGTGCTTCCATTAAAGGTGGAAGGTAAACACCAAAGCGGCCCCTCAATCCTTTTTTTAATCCATACCATCCCCCAACCGGATTGTTATCAGAACGGCCCCAGGATTCTACCGTTCCTTCTTTTGCAGGCTTCTGTTCATCACAGCCACCCATGTCCATCCAGTCACCATGCGATTTCAACATGGCATGCAGATCATCAATACATCGATTGTCATAGAGAAGTGTTGTTTTTCCGACAACACATACGATGACATCCTGCCCGTCCTTCTGGTCGCGATACATTTCATATTCGGATGAACCGGGTGGGGTTTTTAATTGCCACGGATTTTCTTTTGTTCCTGAATTCATATGCAGTTGTGTTTATGTCAAATGTGATCGTCTCATGAATGAAATACCTTGACAGCGAGGATGACAATGAGGAGTCCGCTGTCTATTGCATGGCCGAACTGGGGGTTAACGAATTGGAGTATATAATTCGAAATATATTTCGCCTTGTTCTGTGCGTTTAATTTCTTTCCACCCCGCCTTTCTGTAGAATGATTCTGCACGAGTGCCAGGAGCAGTACTCAGCCAAATGGTTGTCAATCCCTGATCAAACATCCATTGGATCATATTATCGTGCAAGTGTCTGCCAATTCCTTTTCCTTCCATTTCGGGAAGAATAAAGAGGGCCCAGATATTCGCATCTTGTAAGTCACCAATGGCGAATCCGACAATAAAACCATCATATTCATAAACCCATCCTTTCCCGCGTTCAAGTATATAGTCACGGACATCTTCATCAGTAACCCTGCTTGGATCAGATAGCCTGTTTTCCAGGACAGCATTTCGGATAAACTGGATTTCCAAAATATCTTCTTCACGAGCTTCCCGAATCATTTTTGATTTCAGTTATTTGTGGATTGTCATATTGCTGATTAACAAGCAAGTCATCGATGACCTCCATTTCGTACAGCGTTTTTATCTCAATGCAAGAACTCCTCAATTGTGTTCGAACAGGACCTGAAGCTAGCGGAAGGTTCGATCCGGAATTCATCCAGGTTTGCTTATCTGGCCATTGCGCATAAGCCAAATAGTGATGTTCACCTGCTTTATGTATTCTTGATCCAAAACTGCCTTCGTATCGATAAAGCAAAACAGTCAAATCATGCCAGGCCTGTAAAAATATATCTTCTTTGTCGGGAATAATCTGGAATGAATAAATAACTGAAAACATTCAATACCTCAATTAGGATAATAAGAAAACAAGAGCGAGGAGCATGAGTATAAGAGTCAGCACCGACCATGGATTTGCAAAATTGATGGTCCAGCCCAACCATTTGATCCGTTTTGGAGGAAGGATCCGCTTGTCTTCCGGGTTGAAATAAAAAAGGCCAAGTTTCCAGTTCTTGGGGTCGGCATGCCAGGCATCCTTGGTTTGCTGATCGGTGTGGTCTGAAGGTGTCATTTTTTGGTGATTTGAGTAAAACTACAAAATCGGACGCAACCCGGGTTTGAGATTTGAATGGCTTAGTGAAACACCTGGACACGCATGATGCTGCAGATGTCATTTTGTGTAACACGGACTATATACTGTCCATTGGGTCCCTCAGGGATAAGGATCTTGGTCCGATCGACGTCATTGAGTACTTCCTGTGAATGGATCAATTGGCCTGTAACGGAATACATCTGCAAGATGCCGCGGCTGCCGGCAGGATGAAATACAGTGAATTCTTCACTGCATGGATTCGGTACAATGCGGTACAAATGATTGTCAGAAAAGGCAGGATGCGTAGATGTGGTTGGGTAAACAAGGTTCAGACTATCCAGATACAGATTGCTCCAGACGTCAAATGGGTCTACTTCAACCGGATCGGAAGAGTAAAAAAGGGTTAGAATGGTGTCTGGATCCATACCGGGTTGGAGATCCTGAATAGGAATGACAAACGGTGTGTAGGAGGATGATGCAGGAAAGATCCATTGTCCCATACCCACGGTATCTCGTTTTCCGGTCAATGCGTCAGTCGCAGTCAAAAAGATCTTTGCAAGAGGTTGATCGCCGGGAGACAGGGTCTCGGAGCGATAATACCCTGTTAAGGCAAGTGGTTTTTGGCTCAAAGGTGTTCCGCCACCGCCGGCATAATCGACATTGGCACCGCCACCACCGCCGCCATAGCTGAAGGTGGCTTCTCCATTGGCAAGAATACCGACAGTGGAATAACCTATAAAGCCAAAGGGAGCTGTGACAATATTGGCGGCATATTTTCCTTCCCATGCATTACTTTCCTTATACAGAGATTTTACTGGAGGAATGACAATTGAATTACTCGAAGACCAACCGATCAGGGAATCTGTCCCATTTTCCGCCAGAGTCCAGTGTTCCAAATCTGCATTCGGGAGTTGAGTTTGAGCGGCTACATTACCGGCGAATAAAAACAGGATGAATAGGGAATGGTATGATTTCATCATTTTACCTTGATTTAATCTTGAAAATAGATCACTTTTCATTCTAGCCCAAAGAGCTTCACACAAAATTAACGAAGTGAATGGCTGGTACGTTGGCGAGGATTATGCATAAGGTGGAGCAAGTCTATATGGCAAGGTCATGATTGAACGTGTATATTGAGCCTGTAACCGCACTGAATGCATTACCCTCACATTTTCTCTCCGATCGATTTGGGCCCATTGACATTGCCCAATCGGATCCTGATGGGCAGTATGCATACCGGACTGGAGGAAGCAAAAGGCGGATTTCGCCGGTTAGCCCACTTCTATCGCGAACGGGCAGTTGGTGAAGTTGGCTTGATCGTCACTGGCGGAATTGCGCCCAATCGACGAGGGTGGTTAGCACCGTTTGGTGCAAAGTTGACAGCATCGTCAGAGGTTCAAAAACACCGGGTCATTACAGATGCGGTGCACGAGTCAGGCGGACGAATTGCCATGCAAATTCTTCATGCTGGTCGATATGGATATCATCCGTTTGTCGTTGCTCCATCGCGGTTGAAATCACCCATCAGCCCGTTCACCCCTTTCTCTCTATCCCAGGGGGGGATCCGGTCC
>JAHEAU010000052.1 GCA_024642625.1 Lewinellaceae bacterium | reverse complement strand
TTACAGTGATCTGCCTCTCGATCGCTACATTTCCGTCCTGGAAGTGGCCAACCCAATGCACCGGATGTGGAGTGACGGGCGGTGGAACAAACTGACCATGGCCCACGGCTGCTACTGGGGAAAGTGCACCTTTTGCGATATCTCCCTGGACTATATCCAGCAATACGAACCGCTGACGGCACAGCTGCTATGTGATCGGATGGAAGTGATGATCACCGCCACTGGAGAGACCGGCTTCCACTTTGTTGACGAGGCAGCTCCACCAGCACTGATGCGCGAATTGGCCCTGGAGATCCTCCGCCGAAAACTCACCGTAACCTGGTGGACCAATATCCGGTTTGAAAAAAGCTTTTCAAGGGATCTGTGCAAGCTACTTCGTGCATCCGGATGCATTGCCGTTTCCGGCGGACTGGAGGTTGCTTCCGACCGATTGCTTGATCTGATCAAAAAAGGAGTGACTGTGTCACAGGTCGCGCAGGTGACCCGCAATTTTACCGAGCAGGGCATCATGGTGCATTCGTATCTGATGTATGCCTATCCAACACAGACAGTACAGGAGACTGTGGATTCCCTGGAGATGGTGCGACAGTTATTTGAGGCCGGGGTGTTGCAATCCGGATTCTGGCACCAGTTTGCCATGACTGCCCACAGTCCGGTGGGACTGGACCCGGCGGCATTCAAGGTTAGAGCCAAAACAACGGCCATTGGCACCTTTGCGAATAATGATGTGGACTTTGAGGATCCAACCGGGATTGATCATGATCAATTCAGTTTTGGACTGAAAAAGTCTTTGTTGAATTTCATGCACGGCATCGGCTTTGAATTCCCGTTGCAGGATTGGTTTGACTTTACGATTCCAGTTACGAGCATTCCGGAAGATTATATCCAACAATCCTTGAGTGAAGAGGAACCGTTTAAATGGCGACCCAATGCGAAGGTGGTCTGGCTCGGCCAACCTGTAACCGGTCGACCTGTTTCGCGACTATCCAAAAAGGATGATCGTGAAGGAATGGAATTGACTATTCATAATCTGCATGAAGCCTCAACGATTAAACTACCTAAAGATCTGGGAAAGTGGCTACTTGATCTCCTTCCAAGAATTTCTATAAACCAAAAGGAGTGCATGACCCTTGGAGATGTTGCCGCTAATTATACGTCTAATGGACTCTCCGATCTGGAATTGATCTGGGAGGGACGGGAGATGAGGAGGGTGAGGGAGGCAGGTTTATTAGTGATTTGATTTTGCTATTTGCTCAAAATAATGAATTGAAAATTCAACCAATTACTACTATCCCCAATTCCCAGGGTATGAATTCAACTTTTGTTTCAATATTATAATTGTCTACACTTCATATTCCAGTATAAAAACATACTTCACATTTGATAGTCTCCAAATTACTTTTCCTGGTACTTTTCCAACAGCGTTTCCCATCTTGGATCCTGCCGCAGTAAATCATAATCCGGATCAGCATTTAAATTCTCGAAGGTGATCTGACCAAATCCAACACCTCGTTCGAATCCTTGTTCTATATTGGCCCATGCCTCATCAACGTGGCCTTCATATATTTCGATAATAGCGAGATGAAAATAAGTATCCGGATAATTTTCATTCAGTTCTTTGGCCTTATTTAAACTAGATCGAGCCTTGTCATAGAATGCGGGAAGATGAAAATAAGCAATACCAAGTATGTCATGAAGTGTCGGAACTCCAGGAGCTTGAATCAATGCTCTTCTGGCCATATCAGCAGACTTTTCCCAAAGTTTTTGCTTATTGTACACAATGCTCAAATTAGCACGTGCCTGCCAAAATGTTGTGTCAATTCTAATAGCAATTAACAAGCATTTCTCTGCATCGTCGTATCGCTCCATTATTTTCAATATGGCTCCCAAGTTGCCCCATGCCATCGTAAAGGTAGAATCCAGGTGAATGACATCAGAAAAGGAGTTCTCTGCCTCATCATACCTTTCAGAAAAATAGTAAGTGTTCCCTAAATTCAGATGCGCCTCCGCAAAAATGGGATTAAGCCCAATCGCCCTTTTTAACACAATCTCGGCCTCTTGATATCGCCCGGTGTTATTATAAAGGAATCCGAGTGTATTCAAAGGCAGAGCATTTGTAGAATCAAGTTGAATTGATTTTTTCAGCATTTCTTCAGCTTCATCAAATCGCCGTGAATTATTGTATACTAACCCGAGATTATTGTACGCATCGGCAAAAGTAGAATCCAGTAGAATAGTTCGCTTAAAGGCATACTCTGCTTCATTGTTCTCCCTTTTCCACACATGATAGACGCCAATACAATTCCAAGCCTTTGCCGAACTTGAATCAATAAGGAGGGCCTGATCAAGATATGGCTTCGCTCGATCGAACATTTTATACTTCTGAGAAAAATTAAATGCAAGCGACGTGTACGGCAGAATCCAATTTGGATATGACTCCATGGCTTTATTTGCGTAAAGCTCCATAGAGTCCGGTTCCAGCAACTGGTATCCAAACACTTGACTCATTTGTAAATAGGTCACCGGAAGTTCTCTTTCCCACTGTAGCGATTGCCTGAATGCATCTAATGCTTTATAACCAATATCCTGATTTGGATTCCGATTGCCATTACCGAGTAGATAACCCTCGAAAAAATACTTCCGACTCATGAGGGTAGAGTACATGTAGTGATCCTTTCCGAGTAAATTCGCAGCACGATCGAGGCACTTGGGAAATGATTTTACTTTTTCAGAAAATATCCTGACTGGCAAATTGGTCATTCTGCCTTTGAAGCCTCCCATAAGTGTCTGACTGACGTCGGTCTTAAGCCATTCATTCATGGTCTGTTGAGCTTCGTCTTGTAAAGCCGCTGCATAGTTTCTGCGTATTGTGGAGTGCATGCGAGTCAGCTTAGGTTCCGCAATCAGTTGCTCGAAATAAGCATCTGCACAATCATTTACATGATTATGGAGGCTGGAGGTCGATTCGAAAAAATTCTTTTCCTCCAGTGATTTTTCAAACAGAACATACAGTTTTTTTATAGCTGTATCCCTATCAGCTAATAAATCCTCAATAAGCCCTCTTGAGTCAATAGGTGACAATAATTGTGTCTGGCTGGTCTTTCCTGATGCAATATCAGATAGAAGATTGCCATCAACCGTACATAATGGGGTAGCTCGATTGCCAACCACCAAGGGAACCTGGCTTACGGGAGCTACTTCAGCAGTAACATGATCTTCCAAATAACGGCCCACCTCCTGTAGTGACACTGAAAAATCATTGTTGACATCAGCAAGGCCATAAAGTGCATTTACGAGATTATAGGAAAATGCGCCGCGTCCACCACCCCATTGCTCGCCTTCAATACTGACTTCATTTGGTTGACAAGAGAGAATTTTAATTTCATTCCCATATTGCCGTGCAAGATTTTGCCCCGTAAGTTGCGCCCCATAAATTTCACTGCCAGATAATTTCCCAGAGTGGCAAGCATCTGTGATAACGATAACCTTTGATTTATTCTGTGTTGACAGGGTTGAAATAACTTCTTGCAACATAGGAAGTGGAAAGGCACCTCCTGCCATATACACCTTGGATGGAGAATCCCAGCAAAGTAAAAACCCGGGCTGAGTCAGGCTTTTCTTCTCAACATCTCCATGGCCTGAGAAATAAATAATGGCTTCATCATTCTCTTTACAATTCTCCCACAACCAGTCAAGAGCGATGGCAAATTGTGCCATGGTCGCCTGATTGTTGATAAGCACCTTGATATCATTATCATCGAGAGAGCCACCTGCGGGTGAGCGTAAGTAACTAGCAAAAGCTTCCGCATCCCGATGCGCAAACCTCAAATCTGGAATTTGAGGGTCTTGATAATCGGATATTCCTACAATTACAGCATAGGTTTGACCACTTGTACCTTCCAATTTCCCTCCTGTAGGAGATAACCCCTTTTCTTGTCCAAAGACTGAAATTGAAAAGCAGAATAATAGAAAGAGAAAACAGTACTTCATAAATGGCGGTACTTCATTTACTATTTTTTGGAGTGGGATCTTTCATTTGCTCTTCCAATCTGCAACCATACAAATCAACGAAATTTATGATTTTATCCCATTTCACGCACTCTAATTTTAGAAGGAAGAAAGAAACTTTATACTCATCTTACTCCCAAACGTCAATACCCTTAATGATACGGTCGGCTTTTCTATCTGCAGAATCAAAGTTTCAGCATAGTTCTATTATGTCACTATGTATGACTTCGTCAGCACAAAGCCACACAAGACAATTAACTATTGTTGCTTCGAATTTGACCCAGGAAAGAAAATCCTCAATAGTCTATCTAGCGCTAGATCTTCGGTTCGATCCAGTCTGGATGAATTCGAAATACTCCAAGACATGAACTACTCTTGGAAGATTACAGGCTCATCAGCACTCGTTGATCCGTCTCAAAGGGTTATATTTTGAGCCGGAAGTTCGAGAGGTATTGAGGGTGTCTTTCTCTTGATTCTTGAGCAATATACTCACAATCACAGCCATAAACTTCGTCCAGTTTTACCAGTAACACAATGAGGGTGGA
Organism: Lewinellaceae bacterium; assembly: GCA_024642625.1. Taxonomy (GTDB): domain Bacteria; phylum Bacteroidota; class Bacteroidia; order Chitinophagales; family Saprospiraceae; genus JAGNXB01. The sequence continues at coordinate 13,017 of JAHEAU010000052.1, read as the reverse complement.
AACTTGAATATTCTGATTTCACTTTCTGGACATGGACAGGGACACAATTCAAACTCTCAGGCCAAACTGATTCCAAATTCGAACAAGATCTGCACCGAATTTTGCTATTTCTTTCCCGCCTTCACCATCTTCCTGATCAATGACACCTGCCCCAGATGATAATAACTGTGCTCGATGATGCCTTCGATGTTCCGACGGTAGGTACCATACTTCTCATCGATAAAGGTGCTGTCCAGTTTCTCGTCCGTCATTTGCTCGACATGGCCAGCAAACTTCTCAGCATCTGCGACCAGATTCTGACACAGCAATATCCAGTCCTCCTGGTTCCCTATTTCTGGAAGGTCAAAGCTATACTTGTCCCGGATGGTCAATTCACCGCCTTCAAAAACTTTGAGAACACCAGCGATATAATAGTGGATATGAAACGTCAACATCGCGATCGTATTCAACGAACCGATTCGAGTGGTCGCCTGCTCCCAGGTCAATACCGATAGCTGGTCCTGATAATTGGTATTGGCGATCCACTTGCCGTCCAGAATTACCTCTCTGAAACGGGTAGCGAGTTGTTGAGCAAGGCTCATTGAACTATCCATTTGTATTTTCGTCAGTAAGGGCCAATGACACTTCTGTTATGATTCACCAGGGCGTGGGGTTACTGCTGAGGATACCAACCTGATCAACAAATATATCCTGGCTCGGAAATTTCAAAGATCTTAAATACTTCCATTACTGTGATTATTCTGATGTGAGTCTCAATCATTACGAAGGACTACAGTACTTACAATACTGGAATTCCTTTTAAAGATCAATTCATGAGCAATGTGGTATGTAAACCGCACTCAGTTTTATCATGACCTTTCCATCTTGAAGAACGTGCTCCCTCCGCATCACATGGTGCCGTACAAGGAGCACACCCAATACTCTTATAGCCAAATTGGTCAAGTGGGTGCGCGGGCAGTCGGAATCGCTTTCGATATGATTCGATTTCCTGATCACTCCATTCAAGGATCGGATGAAATCTGACAACGCCAGAGGGTGTCGTTTGATACGTGCTCATATTCTGTCTGATCCGGGTTTGAGATTTTCGAACACCGCTTACCCATACATCATATCGATCCATAATCTCCTTCAAAGGCTTCACTTTGTTCATATAGCAGCAATGATCCGGATGATGGTAACATGGATCGCTTTCCGCCAACACCGAATGCTGGATGACCGCTTTATTGTTCCGGATCGTCTGAATCTGTATCCCCAGTAAGGTCGCCACTTCATCCCGAAACTGGATCGTTTCCGGAAAATGAAATCCAGTTTCCAGGAACAGGATTTCAATGCCCAAATCGCAGCGTACCAGTAAATGCAGAAGAGGGATACTCTGTGTCTGGAATGAAGAGGTCACAAACATTCGTTTACCCTCATACCTATAGCGTTGAAGCTGTTGACGAATTGCAATGACATCCATATCCTGCCTGAATATGATCGCGCCAAACCTACAAAATCAACCTTTATCAGCAGATGACCCTGGTCATCCAACTTCGATTTGAGTTGGTTTTAGGGGAAGAACCATCAAAAAGTGTCCACAGCTGAGTGACCCGAAACGCACCAGACAGTTCCTCACTTGAAAAGGCACACTATCCTTGAAAGCCGGTTTTGCGTTCCAGAACACGATAATATTCCTTATCGAACAGACCAAAATAAATCCAGGCGGGATAATAGTTGTAGAAAGGCCAAATCTTGGTCAATGCATTTTGCTCGGTTGTATAGGCTTTGAGTGCCCGTCTCTTTCTCTCCTCCTGACCCTTGACAGAGATGTAGACATCCGGTGCAGGAGAACCTGAAATACCATAGACGGACTTGGCTGCCTGAAAAGCATCCATATTCTTCAAGATCCGCTCGTTCATCCCCGGGTCAAATACCGCCTGATAGATTCGTTGTACGCTGAAGGATGGGTCTTGCGATCTCCCCTCACAATAATCCTTTACCATCTGGCTGATCAAGACATGATCAGGGTGACCATACCCGCCCATAATATTATCCAGAGTTAATATGACGGAGGGTTGACCAGTTTCAATAAATCTTTCGATCCTCTCCTGAGCAGGAACCTTGTTATACAAACTATCGAACTGATCATACGGCACGGGCATCCATGGTAGTTGCACCTTTTCCCGGTCCCTCCGCAGTTCCACATCATGATACTGAGGCGGTGCCATACCCAGTATACTTGCTACACGATCTAGATCATGCTTCCTGATCTCATCCCTGCCTTTGTATCCCTGATAAAAGCAAAGCTCCCCTACATCCCAGCCTTGATCACACAACCTTGCGATCGTAGCAGACATACTGATCGCATCATCATCATGCGCCACGATGATAAGCGCCTTTCTGTTCACTTCGTTTACCAACCACTGGTCTTCAGGGTATTCTGCAGCGGCAGATAAATAATACAGATAAGAGACATGACCGATGATGAAGAACAGGATGCAAATAAATCCAGCAATGACAACTCTGACCGTTTTCTTCATACTTGATCTTGTTTACTTCGCTCTTCAATAAAATCCCCAAGTCTCCGCTCTACGCGAACAATCATCACAAAAACCGCCAGGATCACAAGAACCAATCCCACTGTGAATGACCTATCACTCAACCATGAAATCAAGAATCCCAATAAAGACAATAGACACAATCCAGAACCAACCTTTATCACCTCCTTTGAAGCAACCCGTTGAGCAACATCCCAGGTAGCTTGATCGGACATGGAACGAGAGGACCGGTATCCATAAAAGACATTGATCCTCCCGGGTGGAAAATGGTTAACAATCCAACCACTGATGATAAACAGGAGTCCTGAAAAAAGGGCAATAATCATGATCTACAATCTTTTATAAATCTCGTACACTTTTGCATTTAGTACTAGTATTGCTTCGGTCAATGCTTACTTAGGTTGAAAATCAGGATGACCTGTTTGCCACATCAGAAATTTCCACTTACGAATTAGATCTGCCTGACTACTACCTGCTCCCTGGTGGCCATTCTGCCAATCCACCATAAACAATGACGGTCGATGACTTTTCTGTTCCTGCTGCAATCGGGTGACATACCTTGCCGCATTATGAATTGGGACAATGTAGTCAGTCGCACCATTCACAATCAACATGGCAGGTGACGATTGTTCAGGAACGATATGATAATATGCACTTAAATCCAATCGGGAAAGAAATCCCTCTTTGGTATCCAAAGGCCCAAATTCATTTTGACCACGTCCAAAAGAAACACCCCTATTAGTCACCAAATCGGGAATCCCGACAAGATATACGCCGGCACAAAAAAGATCCGGACGGTGCAATGTAGCCAGACCTACATGTAAAGTGCCGCAACTTGAACCAGAAATTGCCTGCTGGTGACCTGTGGTATACTTGTTTTCAACTAAATATTCCGCTACATCTTCCAAATCATAAATGGATGTCATTTTATGCGGGAATGATCCAGCAGCCGCCCAACTTGCACCCAGTTCGCCACCACCTCTAACATGTGCAATGGCATAAATCCCTCCTGTTTCCAACCAGACAAATTGCTCTGGATTGTAGAACGGATCCATGGACGAACCAAAACACCCATATGCTTCAAGCAATACAGGACGTGTATGGGTGCTATCTGCTTTGGCTTGTTTATACACCAGGGATACCGGAATCTGGACATGATCTCGTGATGGAACATAGATAACTTTAGATAAATAATCGGAATTCAAATTCTTGGAGTTCCCAAAAACCGGTTTCACTTGATTTGATCCATCAGTAGAACTAAAATAACTGAAATCACGGGTCCAATTTGTTGTGACAAAGATCAGATCAGTATTGTTACAAACAAGAAACTCACCAACCGAACAATCAAAAGGAAGTTGTATTTCTGAAGGCACAAAATCCATAAAATCCAATTTTAAAATGCCTTGCTTTCCAGGGGATGTATGCTTAATATAAAGCACATCCTGTCCACTTATAATTGCAGGGTCATCCGGACCCTCAGCAAAAATCTGTTTCTGATTGGCCAGGATAATTTCCGGTGTAGCACCTGTTTCTAAATCTACACGAACCAATTGCGTACTTTGACCACCAACTTGAATGCCATACAGCATATGCCCATTTACTGTAAACGACCCATGATTGCAGGAATAATCCTGTAATGGAACCCAGGGTGTATTTCGGCCATCCAATTTATCCAAGTGAATGGAAAATGCATAATTCTCACCTTGTCCAGCTCTGATCCTGGCAATCACAAATGGCGAGAATGGAAACGTGTAAATATATGGAGTATCATCTATTTGAAACGACAGATTTGACTGAACATCAAAGCCGAAAATGGCTTGGTCCATTCGTTGATCTTCACCCAGATGATGCAATTTAATTTTGCCTCGCGTATATTTTTCTTCTTCGGAGTTGGAAGGTGGTGCCTGGCTATATAGCAAACCTGAATCATCGGGCAGCCAAGCCATGGAAACACCACTTGCATCATTGAACATAACAGGACCTATACGGTCAATTAATAATGTCCTGGTGGATAAATTATAAAACCTGATATGTGGATTTTCATCTCCTGACTCGACGATCATCATGGCCACCAGAGGTTGATGAAATCCAAAAGCCATCTTCTTAATGGTATATTGACGTTCTTCTATAACGAGCGGAAGTGATAGCATCAATTCTTCCGAAACGAGAGAATCTACCCGTCTAAACAATCCTCTTTTACCATCAATATTGCTTTTCATATAGAACAAGTCATGTCCTTGCACAGCTTTTAAAACGATGTTTTCTGACGGTGTCGAAAACAGTCGATTTATGTGGGAAAGAATGATTTCATCCCCGGGCAAGGAGTCTAATAGTTGATTTGTCAGGGCGGTTTGTTGCCGCGCCAACTCCAGCATGTCTGTTTCAAACTCAGGTAATGAAAGCCAGGCATAAGGATCAGAGAGTGTGACATCAAAGATTACCGTATCAAAAGGAACTTTCTTCGTTTCAGGATATTGAAATAGAGATTGTGCAGTCAAATTTGAAGTGGACAAAAAGCTAATCAAGCAAACGAAACAAAGAGAATAAATCAATTTTTGAATGTTCATTTTTCCAAGGCTTGAATCAACTGAATAACACCATTTGGAAATATCCCAAAAACCCATTCCCACTATAATCACCATGTCCGGCCATCCCCAATTGAGGTCCAAATACAAGATGACGGCTCTTTCCCTACAAGATCTGCATTTTCTCTCAGGTTGACCATCCAGGGCCTGCAGACTCTTCGAAAATGCGAAAGATCAACACACATTGAAATCTATGTCGTATTTTCAAGGTCTGCATGAAACACACCTTGCTCTTCCGATGCCTACTGTCGGCCTTGATCCTGGCTCAGGCGATTGCTGTCAACAGTCAATGTAACCAAAACTATGACTGGGCGGTCTGGACTGGCTTTACCGGCATGGAAGCAACCGGGACCATCTCCACACCCAATGGCCCCATCTCGGTCAGTATGACTACCAATTACACCTTTGATTCCACTCCAGGTATCTTCAATTATGGCGTCTTCAGTGGATTCAACGATCCGCCACCGAATGGTACAGTGCCTCGTACAACATGGGCGGCCGGACCAGGTGGAGAAACCACGATGTGTTTTTCAGAAACAGTGACAAATCCTGTTCTCCTCATTTCATCACTGGGTAATGGTGGCACACCTGTCACCCTTCAATTCTCGCTTCCCTATCAAGTTGTTTTCGATGGCGGTGGAATGACTTGGGTGAATAGCACTACAGTCATCGGTCAGGAAGGCTATTGTATCCTGGTCTTCCCGGGTGATTTTGATTGTGTCACGATCTATTCTTCCACACCTGAATACTATACCAACATTACCTGGGGGATTAACCCACCTCTATTTGAAGTGGATATTGAAGGCGACACCGTCGCATGTGTCAGCACCACCCTCACTGCATCAGGCGGCCTCACATACTCTTGGAATGGTGGTCAGAACCCTAACTCCCCGTCAAATACATTTACCCAAACCGGTCTATATGGCTTGACGGTCACTGATGCCGCAGGCTGTACCGTTGTCACCTCGGTCAATGTCACCATATATCCGGAGGAAGAAGAAACTCTCCAAGCCGCAATTTGTCAGGGAGAATCCTATTATTTTGATAACCAATATCTCGATCAACCCGGATTTTATGAAGCCTACCTCCAGACATACCATGGTTGTGACAGTATCGTCGGCCTCATCCTGGATGTCTGGCCCGTCGACTGGGAGGACCTGACCGTAACCATCTGTGAAGGGGAATTCTATCCCTTCGACAATGACATCCTGGAACAATCCGGATTTTATGTAGCCGAACTCCAAAACATATTTGGCTGCGACAGTACCGTAACACTGGAATTGATCGTCCTTCCAGTTTCAACTGAAGCTATCGATGTGCAGATTTGCGAGGGTGAAGTCCTGGATTTTCATGGCCAAACATTGACCGTTTCAGGCATTTATACTGCCGATCTGCAAAATGGGTTTGGATGTGATAGCACAGTCATCCTTTCTTTGGAAGTCCTGCCTGCAATTACAACTCCTACCTCAGTATCCATTTGCAGCGGTGAATCTTACTTGTTTCATGGCGATACCCTCACCCAGCCTGGGACCTACCAGGCCGATCTGCAAACCGTATTTGGATGCGATAGTACGATCATTCTTTCCTTGAATATCCTTCAAGCCTCCACGTCAAAAATGGATATCGCCGTCTGCCAGGGGGAGTCGTTTATCTTTTTTGGTGATACATTGACCACTCCTGGAATCTATACTTCACTATTGACCAACCAGGCTGGATGCGATAGTACAATCACCCTGGATCTAAAGGTGAATTCAACGCCAACGACGAACATTCAAGCACAAATTTGTGCCGGGCAGATCTATCCCTTCCAGGGAATGAATCTCAATGCCCCCGGCATCTTTACAGCTGACCTCCAAACCAGTCAGGGGTGTGACAGCACCGTCCAGCTGACCCTTGATGTGGTGGCCGTGATCAAAGCATCAATCAGTGATGCCATCTGTCAGGGCTCTACCTATTCATTCAATGGAGTGACATTGTCATCACCTGGGATGTATGCTGATACACTTCTTTCCAATGGTGGCTGTGATTCTATAGTGACGCTTACTCTGAGCGTCATGCCCAATCCAACGAGTCAAGTTCAGGGAGAAATATGTGACGGTAAGAGCTACGTTTTCCAGGGCGATATACTTACGGCTGCCGGCCAATACACCGAAATTTTACCGAGTTGGACAGGATGTGACAGTACCATCACCCTCCAGCTGACAGTCCATCCGAATACGTCAAAATCAATTCAGGCGCAAATCTGCTCCGGACAATCCTATGCCTTCAACGGCCAGTCACTGATCACTCCCGGTGCCTATGTCGCCAATCTCCAAACCAGTCATGGTTGTGATAGCACAGTGAACCTGACGCTCAATGTGGCCACCGTTCTGGAAACGGCACTTGATGCTTCCATTTGTACAGGTGAATCTTATGTCTTTGGTGCCGACCAACTCACCGTTCCAGGCATCTATATCGATTCCCTTTCCTCTTCAGGAGGTTGTGACTCTCTGGTTACGCTCAACCTTGCTGTCTACCAGGTCCAAACCGAAATCACTTCTATCGCCATTTGCCAAGGAGAACAACTCGTTTTTGAAGGAGATACCTTGACCACCGATGGACAGTACAGTGCTTTATTCCAGACTATCCACGGATGTGATTCCACCCATATCCTGAATCTGGCCGTTCATCCAGCCTATGATCAGATCGATCTCGTTTCCGCCTGCGATTTCTACACCTGGCCAGCTACCGGGCAGACCTATACCCAAAGCACAACATTTACTTTTCCCGCACAAAGTATCTATGGTTGCGATTCGACCCGACAGCTCATCCTCACCATCCACTCGTCCTGGAAAGACGTTGATAGCGTTACCACGAATGCCCCGAATTATTTATGGCCCGTTGACAAGACCATTTATTCTCAGTCGGGAACCTATTTCGCCAATACCACAACTGCGGCAGGGTGTGACTCCATCCATATCCTTTATTTGACATTGATCCATACAGGTATCTATGTTCCCACCGCATTTTCACCGAATGAGGATGGGATCAATGACCGGTTTACGATCTATGGTGGTGTGGATCTCAGCCTGATCGAGGTCATGACGTTCTACGATCGATGGGGCAATAAACTGGCCACCTATTCAGATCTTCCACCCGGTGATCCACGCTATGGATGGGATGGAAAAAGCCGGGACCTTCCGATGGATCCGGCTGTGTATGTATTCACAGCAAGCGTGTTGATGACTGATGGTACACACCAATTTCTAAAGGGAGAAGTGACTGTGGTGAAGTGAGGAGGTAATGAGTTCCGAGGAGCGTGGTCAAGGAGATTTGACGCAAATATCCGGACGATTTGGCCCGGATCCTGACCCCCGTCCTGAGCACGTGGAGCAGCTTTCCGCCTTTCGCCCTGAGTACTCGTGCCTTTGGCATGGTAGAACCATTTTTCCCTTCGATTTGGAAAGGGTAATGGGTAATAGGCGATAGGTAATGGGTTCTGAAATATAGAACTCAGTTTTTGACTTCCTCTTCCCCTCTTCGAATTCTTGACCAGTTGTCCAACTTCGGACTTCAAATCCTTGTTTTAAATGGGTTAAAGGAACTAAAACCAAACACCCAACGCCCAATACCAACATTCATTTCGGCCCTCGGCCCTCAACCCTCGCTCCTTCCTTCGTACTTCCCACTTCCGATTTCCGCCTTCGAAAGAGATATATCCCGAAAATCCATAATATCCTACCTTGCACGACGTTCCACTCTCGCAACCTCCCAGAACATGGCGCGAACAGCGCAGAAGAAAAAACCGACAGCCAGGATTTCTCCACGTATGCGAACCGCACTTCGCTACCTTCTCTATGCCGGTTTGACCGGATTGGGACTGATCCTGCTCTTGATTGCCGGCATCTTTTGGGGATGGTTTGGTGACTTGCCTACCAAAAATGAACTGGCGAACATTCGTCAGCATCAAGCCTCAGAAGTGCTGGCATCCGATGGAGTCATCCTTGGAAAATATTACCTTGAAAACCGGGTTATCGTTGATAACGACCGTATCAGTCCCTGGGTCAGAAAGGCCCTGATAGCTACAGAAGACTCCCGTTTCTTCGAACATCGTGGTATTGACTGGATCAGCCTGGGTCGAGTTTTCTTTCGCACGTTTTTAGGTCGGAATCTGTCCCAGGGTGGTGGCAGCACGCTCAGTCAACAGCTGGCCAAAAACATTTACCCACGCAAGGACCACGGCTGGCTTTCCACACCAGTTAACAAGATCCGGGAAATGATCGTCGCCCTGCGTCTCGAAAAGGTCTACGACAAGGACGACCTCCTCAATCTCTACCTGAATACTGTCCCCTTTGGCGATAACCTCTACGGTATTGAAGTGGCCTCACGCCGGTATTTTGGCAAAGCAGCCAAAACCCTCGAAGCCCAGGAGGCGGCCATGCTGGTGGGCATGTTGAAAGGCAACTCCCTCTACCATCCTGTCCGGAATCCAAAACGGGCAACTGAACGCCGAAATACCGTATTGCGCCGTATTCAAAGCCGGGGAGATCTCACCAAGGTTCAGTACAATCATTTGGTGGAATTACCTCTGGGCATCCACTATACAAGGGAAAGCCACTCCGACGGATTAGCAACCTATTTCCGGGAACGCTTGCGCTTTGAAGTCGACTCCATCCTCCAGGATTTGCGCAAACCCGATGGTACCCGGTACAACCTCTATACGGATGGCTTGCGCATCAAAACAACCATCAATAGCCGCCTTCAACAGTATGCTGAGGAGGCCATGAAAAAGCACATGGTCGTCCTCCAAAGTGCCTTCGATCGGGAATGGAAAGGAGGCAAACCCTGGGGATCAGATGCCATCATTGACCAAGCCATGCGCAACAGCGATCGATGGCAGAACGGGAAAAAGAAGGGATTTTCCGACAAGGCTTTGGAAGCGATGTTCGGACAGAAAGTCTCCATGCAGATCTTTACCTGGCAGGGACCAACCCGACGAGAATGGACGCCACGTGACTCCCTTCGTTATGCATTGAGTCTCATCCATACAGGATTAGTTTCTGGAGACCCCACTGAAGGAAAGATTATGGCCTGGGTGGGTGGTATCGATCAACACTTTTTCCAGTATGACCATGTCCTGGCGCGCCGACAGGTCGGATCCACGTTCAAGCCACTCGTTTATGCTGCAGCCCTGGAAGCCGGGTTTATGCCTTGTGACTATTTCGAGAATGTGCTGGTCGCCTATCCAAATGAGAAAGATTGGGAACCGAAAAATGCATCCAATGAATATGGCGGTGTGTACTCCATGTCTGGTGCCTTAAGCAAATCGTTGAACACAATCTCGGCCAGTCTGATCATGGAAACAGGTGTGGATCCTGTCATCGATATGGCTCGTCGTTGTGGATTGAACGGACGTATCCCCGAAGTACCAAGCATCGCACTTGGAACTGGAGAGGCATCACCAATGGAGTTACTTTCCCTCTATGGCACTATCGCAATGGATGGTATTCGACCAAATTGGTATTACCTGGAGCAGATCGAAACTTCCAGTGGTGAGGTCCTTTACTCATATACCCAGGAAGAAAATCAGAAATTGTACGAACGGGCCATGAATCCCGAGACGGCCATGATCCTGCGCAGCGCACTGGAAATGGCAGTTGATAGTGGCACTGCCCGTGCCCTTCGCCTGACCTATGGGTTGAAATCCCCCATGGCGGGCAAAACAGGCACAACACAGGATCAGGCTGATGGCTGGTTTGCCGGGTTCAATTCACGATTGGTGACCTCTATTTGGGTCGGAGCAGAATTGCCCGTCGTCCATTTCAAATCATTGGCCACCGGGTCAGGTGGCCGATCTGCTATGCCCATTTTTGCCAAAATGATGCAGGCTGCTGGCCAGGACGAAAGCCTGCAAACCTGGGTCCGCGCCCCGTTTGCTCCCCTACCTGAATATGTTTTGGCTAGCCTTGATTGTCCTCCCTACCTTCCTGAAGCGCCCATCCTCGTCGATGACGAACCCGGCCTTCTTGAATGGCTTGGCCTCCGCGATCGCGAAACACCCATTGCCGAACAGGATCCAAACAAACCTGCCCCCAGCGAAGCTTCAGAACGTATCCGCGAACGCAACGAACGCATGTTGAAAAAACGAGAACGCAAGAAGTCCTGGAATGATTTCTGGGACGGAGTTTTTAAAAGAGACTAACAAAGGCGGAAGTGGGAAGGCGGAAATCGGAAGTGGGTGTTGGGTATTTGGCATTAGGTGTTTGGGCAACTTTTGAAAGTGGCCCAAGAGTTCCTTTGCCCCTTAATGACTTTGCGCACCTAGCGCCTTTGCGAGATGATCTAGGGAGTAGAGAGGGTGGGGAGTGCAATCGCCTGCTTGCCGGCGAGGCAGGGAAGGGGGAAATGGGAAGCGTTATTTCGATATTGGGTTATTGAGATATTTCGAAGGTCGAGGCGGTTAGCTGCCGCAATAGAGCTAACAACCCAGAGGAAAATGACAAGGGACTGAAGAGTAAGGGCGGAATTAGCAAGGCGGAAGCGTTATTGGGTTATTTCGATAGTCTCCAAGGATGAACTGTTCCATGTTCAAACCGAAGCTGACGCTTTGGTGGTTCAACGTTCAAGGTGAACCATTGAACTTTGAATAGGATAAGACACTAAATAAAATCACAAAAGACAAACACCAAAAAGCAAATAACTAACATTCCCAAAATTCGAAAGACACAAACACCTTCACATTGAACTTTGAACAGGGTGAGCCGCCAGGCTCGCTATTTGAACGTTGAACATCCAAATGTTTTAGATGGGTACTCGATCCAGAGACAATCCAGGAACCAGAAACATGGAACAAAGGAACCAGAAACGCATAACACTAATCTTGTACCTTTCGCACGTAATTTGACCTCATGCTTCTCTGGATCGGTTTTTTTGTCTTGATCACGGCTGCACTGGCCCTGGATCTGGGTGTCTTCCACAAGGAGCCTGAAAAGATCAACGTGAAAGAGGCCACTGCATGGTCGATTGTCTGGATATCCCTCTCTCTCCTATTCAGCATCGCGGTATACTATGCCTACACCGAGGATTGGAGTGGCATCCGGCAGTTGACCGGTGACTTTATTCCTGGAAGTAAGGCCGTTGTCCTTTACCTTACTGGTTATTTACTGGAGCTCTCCCTGAGCCTTGACAATATTTTTGTCATGGCCCTCATTTTTACCTATTTCAAGGTCCCTAATGAGCACCAACACAGGGTCCTCTTCTGGGGTATTCTGGGCGCTGTCATCTTTCGGGCCATCATGATCTTTGCCGGGGTGGCTTTGATACAGCAGTTCAGCTGGCTGATCTATATTTTTGGTGCCTTCATCATCTATGCCGCACTGAAGATGTGGGCCTCCAAGGATGAAGATGAAGTCGATCTGAAAAACAACTGGTTACTGCGTCGCGTTCGAAAAGTACTTCCTGTTACCAGGTCATTTTACGGGCAACACTTTTTCATCAAACGGGGTAAAATACTACTGGGCACACCCTTGTTGCTCACCCTATTGATGATCGAAACCACCGACATCCTCTTTGCCCTCGACAGCATCCCAGCGATCTTCTCCATCACGACAGATTCATTCATCATCTTCACCAGTAACATCTTCGCCATCCTGGGACTGCGGTCAATGTATTTTATGTTGTCAGCCGTATTGGACAAATTCAAACTGCTCAAATACAGTGTGATTGCCATCCTTCTTTTTGTGGGATTGAAGATGGTCTCACATGGATTTATCCACCTTCCGGAATGGGCATCATTGGTCTTTATCGGTGGTGCATTGTTGGTGGGTGTTGTGGCGAGTCTGTTTGCAAATGCACGGACCGAAGAGGATACCGACCCCCCCATTTGAGTGTCTCCGAAAGTTTCCGGTCCTTTGCAG
>JAHEAU010000267.1 GCA_024642625.1 Lewinellaceae bacterium | reverse complement strand
AATAATAGGTAAATGTGCCATCATTTGTGCCTGCTGTAAACGTGCTGAGTGCATGTGTCCCATATGTCATGCCATCAGAACCATTGTACAAATGGACCGTGATATCGGCCAACTGGGAAATAAAGGTGTTCCGAACGACAACCTCAACAAATTCATTTGCATCTGCACCTACATTGTCGTAGTGGAACTCATTGATGTAGACATCCGACACTGTTGGGCAGGCAGCTGCATCATCATTCAGGATGGTACCCACGGCCGTTGCTGTACCGATGGTCGCATTAACGGGCATGGATAAGGTGACAGTAAACCCTTCATTGGGTTCGACAGTGAGATCTCCACTGACGTTTACAGTGACCACCTTGGACGTTTCTGCAGCAGCAAAACTGACTGTTCCAGAAGGAAAAGTGCCGCCAAAGTCGGCAGCATTAGCTGGGTTGGCGCCGCTGCCAGTCACTGCCCATGCTGCGGATGATGCTCCGGATGTATCCCCGGTTCTTGTCACTGTAAAGGTGAATGGCGTATTCCCGGCATTTCCTTCATTTTTATTGGCATCTGTCGCTGCAATAGACAAGACAGGAGGAGGAAGTGCATCATCGTTGAGGATGGTTCCTGCTGCTGTAGCCGTTCCAATTGTCGCATTGACCGGCATGGATATGGTGACCGTGAATCCTTCATCCGGTTCAACTGTCATATCTCCACTGACGTTCGCTGTGATCACCTTGGATGTTTCAGCAGCAGCAAAGCTGACTGTTCCAGACGGGAATGTGCCACCAAAATCAGTTGCATTTGCCGGGTTGGCGCCACTACCAGTGACTGCCCATGAGGCGGACGATGCACCTGAGGTATCCCCAGTCCGTGTTACAGTAAAGGTGAACGGTGTATTCCCTGCATTGCCTTCATTTTTATTTGCATCTGTTGCCGCAATGGAGAGTACGGGAGGAGGTGGAGCATAGAAATAAACGGTATAGTCTTCAGCTTGGCCGTAGGTTGAAATATCACAAGCTGTGGTTGGTATTCCGGCAAACTTTGATAAAACACGCATCCGAAGACCAGTATTCATCGTCACACCGGAGTTTGGCGTCGTAAATGTAGTGGTTCGCAAGCCATCTGTATTGGATGGAAATGTGCACACAGACTCACCACTTTCAAAAACACCATTATTGTTGTAATCAATATACACTCGCGCCCCTTCTACATTTAAAGTACCCGTTCTAATCGTTACAGTATACAAGGTATTCAACGACAACGGTGTCCACTTTGAACAGACATAATTGTTATAATTACCGTCATTATGGGGCGTCGTATAATCCAAATTGTTAAGCCCGAATCGATAGATACCAATTCCTGCATTGTTCCCATTATTACTATTCGCTGGAATAGTACAGCCTGTGTTGACTGTTGGCTCGGCGCCCAAAACCAGTATATAATTATTCTTCACTTCCTCGTCTGCTCCTGCGTTCACAGTCAATTTGACAGAATAAACTCCAAGGCTAGCAAAGGTGTGAGAAGGATTTTGAGTTGTATAATCCGTCGTGCCATTATTGTCTATATCCCAGGCCCATGAATTATTCGGATTCAAACTTCCATCCGTAAATTGAGTAGTCAGGCTGCCGGTGCAGGAAATTGTAGGTGAGGCTATAAAGTCGGCAATGGTGGTTGTCACAAAAATATCTGAAGTGTACAATCCCCTACCGTGTGTAGCAACAACGATCATTTTATCTGCTGCACGGTATTCGATCATATCACAACGAACATGTGCCAATCCTGTGCTGCTTATTCCCCATACAGGAGCGCCGCTGACACCAGGGGCAAAGTCATTTGTGCTCCACACTCCCAATTCAGTAGCAGCTACGACTTCATTCGTATTATTGGGATTAAATATTGCCCAACGGATTGGCATATCTGGCAGGTTACCTTCTTTATTGTACCAGTTAGTTCCACCATTTGTAGTTGACCAAACAGAGATGACCCCATAATTGGAATAGGTCACGAGAATCTCATTATCATTCGCACCAATATCGATAGATGACACCCATCCTGCAGTCGTGATAGGTGAGGCACCATTATCGATACGGGTAAATGTGGGTGTACCTGTACTGGCATTTGTCACCTTATAGACACGTCCATTTGTGATACCGATGATGACCACATCATTGTATGGACTTGTTTTGATTGCTGACACCTTTGCTCCACCAAAAGAAGAAGAAAGGTTAGTGATAGTAACGGTACCTGTCATGTTGGAGATCCGTCGCAATTGATCATTATTTGCAGCAGAATAAAGTATTTTTTGCGCATTGGCATAGTCACTGGGGTTGATAAACAGGCCGGAATTTTGATCGTCGTTCAATTCTGGGAATGTAGCTCCACCATCAAGGGAGCGGTACACCGTATTGTATGTATAAGAAGTCGTCTGGATACTCGGATCAAGTTGATCAATATGACAATATGCACCATCTCCACCAGTTACTTCTGTTGTGCTGCCAATTTGCGGAACAGTGAATTGCTGCGTACCGTTATCCTGAGCACCTGCTAAA
Source organism: Lewinellaceae bacterium (assembly GCA_024642625.1). Taxonomy (GTDB): domain Bacteria; phylum Bacteroidota; class Bacteroidia; order Chitinophagales; family Saprospiraceae; genus JAGNXB01. The sequence goes on along the minus strand of JAHEAU010000267.1, from coordinate 2,074 downwards.
AAATAATGACTATTTATTTCATTTTTTGCTGCACAAGCAAAAAACTGAGTCACATTATATCCCAGATTTTTAGTTGAGAAAGTAGGTGTGGCTGCATTATTTCCTGCGTTAGGGGATAAATAAATACCACCATCATTTCCAAAAAGCACTTCATTGTTTGCGCCGGGCCGGAAGGTCATACCATGTTGATCAGCGTGCACTTCTGGCTTTCCGAATCCTCCATACCAATGTGAAATACCTGTCCAGCTTGTTCCTCCATCGGTCGTTCTATGCAAATCAATACCACCTGCGATAACCAGGTTAGGATCTGTTGGATGCACTGCCAGAATAAGATCGTAAAATGCTTGACCCCGGGTAAAATGAGTCACTCCGTCATCGACTAATTTCGGAATTGCAATCGAGCTCCAGGTGACACCTGCATCAATCGATTTTTTAAACCATTCAACGTCGTTATTTCCAGATCCACCATGAGCTACCGCATAAATAATATTTGCATTTGAGGGTGCACAAGCTAATTCAATCCGATTAGCATTTCCGATGCCAATATTCGATGACAATTCTGTCCAGGTTCCAGATGTACCATTATTTGCATTTGTGGTCTTGAAAACAGAACCTTCAGAGAAAATACCGAAACTGCAGTAGACATCACCATTCGCTGCGACTTCCAAATCTGCAGCCCGGTCATATCGTGTACCTACGCCATTATATACAGCAAGTACTTCCGTCCAATTTGTCCCACCATCAGTTGAACGCATGATTCCACCTGTATTTGTGTAGTAGCCTCGGGTTGCCGCGAAAATTGTTCCATTGGCTTTAACAACAATTTTGTTTACATACTGGAAATTGTTTGAGCTATTGTACGCTCCTGGATCAGTGTTCGCCAGCTGTGTCCAGGTCATACCACCATTGGATGTCTTCCAGATACCTCCACCACGGATTGCATCAAAATTATACCAGCCTTCACCCGTTCCGACATAAAACTCCATCAGATTGTTTGGGTTGTAGGCTATGGTTGTCACCGCCAGGTTGTCCCAAAAGTCATCGACATGAACCCACACCGGATTCGCCACAGTAATATCATTGGTATACCATAAACCACCAGCAACACTACCAGCCCATACTTTTTTGTTAGTTGCATCATTCGGATCAAACATGATGGCTCTGGTTCGGCCACCTACATTTTTGGGGCCTCGTTCCTGCCATTCGATGCCAGGAATGATTGCACGCGCCTTCAGCAATTTGTCTACAGAGCGATTAGCTCGGATTTTCTGTTCATATGGTACATGACCAAATGCTGGGTCCATTGTCATCAGGAAATCCTGCTCTATTGCCAGATCAGGACGGTCCTTTTTATCCGTTGTCCGTTTCCACTCCGCTTTGCTCTTGGCGGGACGAGTATAATAGAGGTGCTCCGTTAGCAACGTAGACCAAGCGAGCTTTGCTGTCTCAATGTCACGAAGTGACTGCTCATCAAATGGTTCCGGAGTTTGATTGATCTGCTGAGCTTTAAGGCCAGACACGGCAAATACGCCAAACAGAATAGCCACCAAGATTTGGCTTGTGTAAAATTTGTTCATGGATCCTAATTCAAAAAACCAAAAAACAACAAAGGCGATTCAGTTATTCAACTGAATCGCAACAGGGTTGGTCTTCTTAAATCAGGTCTTCAGGATGTCGGATCTCGTCAGATTTCTCGTCCTCGGAGTAAAACAAAAATAGGCATAAACCCTAGTGAAAACAAGGCTTTAGCGAAATATAATATTAAATATTTTTTTATCTGTTTGACCACAATTCATATGCTGTTTTATTATCAAGTGTAATGAACTATACCTGTGGTTTTCAACGGATCCATACCGAATTGCTACTACTTGTAGCTTAAAGACTAAATCTTCTTTGACACCCTAAAATTTACATCATTCTGTTCTTTAATAGTATGCGTCCAAACTTCCTTTGATAAAAAAAGCCCCCGGGCCTCTTTCGAGACCCGGGGGCCGTATTACTGGAGAATGATTCCCTGAGGAATTATTCCACCGTGATCATACGCTTGGTAGCGCTATCCGTTGGTGTATCCAAC
>JAHEAU010000266.1 GCA_024642625.1 Lewinellaceae bacterium | reverse complement strand
AGCCTTAAGGTCCTTGGTTCTGTTGGTGAACCAATTAATGAGGAGGCCTGGCAATGGTACCACAACCATGTCGGTCGTGGGACAGTGCCCATAGTAGACACGTGGTGGCAAACAGAAACCGGGGGCATCCTGATTTCGCCGATACCGAATGCGACCCCGATGAAGCCTTGTTTTGCGACCTTGCCACTGCCGGGAGTTCAGCCTTGCCTCGTTGATGGAGATGGTCACGAAATAGAAGGCAATGATGTTGAGGGTCTGTTGTGTATGAAGTTTCCCTGGCCATCCATATTACGTACGACTTACGGTGATCATGAACGATGTCGGACCACCTATTTTTCTATGTACAAAGGGATGTATTTTACGGGTGATGGCGCACGCCGAGATAAAGATGGTCTATACAGGATCATCGGTCGGGTGGATGACGTGATCAATGTCTCCGGTCACCGGATTGGCACGGCTGAAGTGGAAAATGCAATTAATTGCCATCCGGATGTAATCGAATCTGCAGTGGTCGGATTTCCGCATCCGATCAAAGGCCAGGGAATATATGCCTACATCATCACCAGCCACGATATCAGAGATAAAGATGAATTCCGGAAGGAGGTCTTAGCAGTAGTGACCAAAGAGATTGGACCCATTGCAAAACCGGATCAAATTCAATTGGTCAGTGGTTTGCCCAAAACGAGATCAGGGAAGATTATGCGGCGCATTCTGAGAAAGATTGCCTCCTCGGATGCATCGGGAATGGGGGATACTTCGACCTTGTTGAATCCGGAAGTTATCGAAGAGATACGGGCTGGAGCAATGGTTTGACCAGATTTGAGTCAATTGGGCAGATTTTCCAATTTCTCCTTGTTGAGAATAGAAATTGAGCTCTCTTCAATCTTGATCAGTCCTTCATCGCGGAAGTCGGACAATGTGCGAATCAGGGTTTCTTTGGCTGTTCCAATGATCTGTGCGAGATCTTGGCGCATCATCGAAATGGGTACTGGTTGGCCGTCTTCCTGATACTTGACATGGAGTCGAAGAAGGGCTTCAGCCACACGCTTACGTACTGAGTGATAGGCAATCCGTACAAGGTTTTCTTCTTGATCTGCCAGGTTTTTAGCTAACATCTTGATCAACCGAGCGGAGACATCTCTGTTTTGATGCATCAGGAAGGTAAAATCTTCCCTGGGAATAAAATAGACTTCTGAATCTTCCAATGCAGATGCAGATGTAGTATATGGGGTGTCATTCAGTAATTCCAGATACCCGATAAAATCGCCAGGTCCAGCTACTTCCATGATCAGTTCACGGCCGTCTTCACTGGCTTTGAAAACCTTGATACGTCCTTTTTCTACCAGATATACCTGACGCGGGTAAGAACCCTCATGGAAGAGCGGTTCCTTTGCCTTCATGATGCGCATCCCTTGTTCGTGCGACAGATTCAAAAGGTTGGTATACCCTCGTGCTTCGTTGATGAAGGCTTGCAGACCTTTGGCATCGCGGGTAAACTCCTGATTGAGTTTGGCACTTTTACGCAAGCGCGTTTCGACGGCTTCGAGCAATTCGACATCGTCGAACGGCTTGGTGATATAGTCATCAGCACCCAGATTCATTCCCCGGCGGATATCTGTTTTTTCTGTTTTCGCAGTCAAAAAGATAAAGGGGATATTCGCTGTTTCCGGGTTCTTGGTCAGAATATGCAGGACGCCAAACCCGTCGAGTTCAGGCATCATGACATCACAAAGAATGAGGTCAGGCTTCTGGTGAGTGGCGATCTCGACACCAACTTTACCGTTTTCCGCCTTGAGTGCTTCGTAGTCAGAAAGTGTCAGAATCTCGGCAAGATTCTCCCGAACATCCTGATTGTCTTCAATAATGAGAATTTTCTTCATAAGTCGTTTGCAAGCCGCAAAATACGATGGATATCAGAATAATTCGGCATTCTTGTCATGATGTTCCGGTATGAATGGAGACAGGCATCGATATAGTAAAGCAAGAGCCCTTCCCTTCAGTGGATATAAATCGGATTTCCCCCCCCATCAGATTGATGTATTGTCGGACGATATTTAATCCGAGTCCAGTACCCTGAATATTGGTCACGTTTTTTGCTCGAAAAAAACGGGTAAATAAATGGGTTTGGTCCTGGAGGGGTATTCCGATGCCGTTATCCTCGATTTCAAGCTGAAAGGATTTTCCCTCGATCGTTGTTCTCAAGTAGATGGCCTTATTCTCTGGAGAATATTTGTTCGCATTGGATAGCAAGTTGTAAAGCACATGCTTCATCAGCGTACGATCTTGTGTCAATTGAAGTCCACTTGTTTTAGATTCAAGCCTCGTTTCCTGACCGGGTTTCAGATTGGGGCGCAGTTCGTCCAGGACATCGGTGATCAAATCATCCAGCACGAATGATTCAATAGTCATTGTGATTCGTCCTTCCTCCAATTTGGCCAAAGAAAGGAAATCATCCAGGATACCTGTCAACATATTGACCGAGGACTTGATCCGCTCAATATGCCGACTGCGCTGTTGCTGTTGTTCGCCAAGGGGATAACGTGAAATTAATCCTGCAGAAGATTGGATCGTGCTAAGTGGAGTTCGGAATTCATGTGAGGCCATCGAAACGAAACGGCTTTTTAGCTCGTTGAGTTCTTTCTCTTTTTCCAAAGCATGTTGGAGCTCTCGTTCATTATCACGAAGGGTTGATTCGATTTGCTGGCGTTCCTTGATTTCCCTGTTGAGGGTTGTATTGATCTGAATGAGTTGGTTGTTCTTCTCCTCCAGTTCCAGGGTGCGTTGGATGACTTTACGCTCCAGCTCCTGGTTCATACGCTCGATCTCGGCCTCCGCAGATCGCAAATTGGTCTTGTCCTGTATAATGCCAGCATAGTAGTGGGTATCATCAATACGCACCTCATTCACTGCCAAGCGCATGGGGAAGAGGCTGCCATCCTTCCGTTTTCCTTTTTCATCACGACCGATGCCAATGATTTTTGGATGTCTGGTTTCTTCGTAATTTTTAAGATATTGATCATGTTGAACCGCATGGTGCTCGGGCATCAGCATGCGAACATTTTGGCCCAGCATTTCTGAACGGTCGTAACCAAACAAGTTGATTGTTGCTTCATTGACCAATTGGATCTGTCCCCGATCATTGATAATAATAATGCAGTCAATAGCCGTTTCGAAGATGGCGTGGAGTATGTTTGGATTAATCTCCAGTGGAGATGAGGAAGAAGGATCGCGCATATTTAGTGGATAGAACGACCTGTTGTGATTGAGATCATAGAAAGAATTGATGGTGGTCATGAAGGGTTTTTCACATAACCCGTTGCTTTGTTCTAAACAAAAAAACCTATTATGAATTTCCAATCACCTATCAGCGAGTATATGACCAAACAGGTCATTACTGTCTCTCCGGCGGACAATTTGGTTCACGTCAAGGAGATTTTTGACAAATATAGTATTCACCACTTACCTGTTGTGGATATGCGGATGATCAAAGGGATCATATCTAAATCGGACCTACTACATTTCCTGAGGGGATTCACAGGTGTTGAAGATGATAGCCTCCTGGATGAAGCTCGTTTGAGGAACTACCAGGCAATGGATATTATGACCACGAAAATGGCCAAAGTCGACTCTACAGATCGAATTAATGTTGCTTTGGAAGTGTTTAAAATCAACAGGTTCCATGCATTGCCAGTTGTCGATGGTGGTGAATTAGTGGGCATTCTGACGACACATGACATTATTTCGGCACTGGTCACTGAGGATCCTGTCAAGGCAATTTTTTAACACCCTTTAATCGATCAGACCATGAAGAAATGGTACCTGGTGCCTACTGATTTTTCAGCGGCTTCTCATAATGCAGCTCTCTACGCCATGAACTTGGCCCAGCTATCGGGACATGGTATCCATTTCTTTTATGCATTCCAGCCCGACCTTGACGTGCAGTCACCCTTCCTGTATGACTCAATGGCCAAAATGCAGGAGATGTGGATGGAAAAACTGGAGGCCTGGAGTGTCGATCTCATTGCTCAGCATGGAAAAATAAGCAGAGAAAATATCCGCAATGAGGTCAGCATCGGATTCGCGGCTGAGGAAATCATCCGCCTTAGTCAAGAGGAGGAGAATTGCATGATCATTATGGGTACCAAGGGAGAAAGTGGAATGGTCGGGACTTGGCTGGGAACCGTATCCGGCAAAGTGTCCCAAGAGGCCTACTGTCCAGTTTGGCTCGTACCAATTGATGCTCGAATCAAGCCATTGAGGAATATCCTGTATGCCAGTAGCGGTGATGCTATTGCAGAAGAAATGATTCATCAGGTTGTTCGATTTACACGAAAGATGGAATCAACCCTTCATTTTGTCCATATCCACAATGCTCAAGGTGCGCCTGAAGACAAAGTCATTGAAAAGATATTTGAGACCCTGGGTGCAGGTGCTTTTGGCGATCTCTCCTATATCGTAGAAATGATCAATGGGCAGGACATTATTCAGGAACTCAACGATTATGTCGTTCGCAATGATGTGGATTTGGTGGTTAGCGTAACCCATCACAAATCATTTTGGGAAAAATTGGTCAAACGATCGATTACAAAAGATCTGACTATTCATGCAACTGTTCCTA
>JAHEAU010000051.1 GCA_024642625.1 Lewinellaceae bacterium | reverse complement strand
CGGTGCGGTGGACACAGTGATATGGCTTCCCGATGAATTATTCTCCTGTAACACTGATATTTGCCTGGAGCAAACCATCCAAAGACCGGATCAACTTACCGACATCCTGGTTATTGTTGTGGACACAAATGGTTGTTCGGTTCAAGCCATCCTCCGGCTCGAAACAAATCCTTATCCAAATGTATATATCCCCAATGCATTTTCACCTGATGGCGATGGACTGAATGATAACTTTACTGTTTATGGAAATAAAGAGGTAGAACGAATACTTGAACTTCAGATTTTTGACCGCTGGGGAAATCACGTCTTTATAAATACTGAATTTCCACCAAACGATGAGACCTACGGTTGGGATGGAAGCTTTCGAAATGAAGCCATGGATCCCGCTGTCTTTGTCTATTGGGCAAGAGTGCTGTTTGTAAATGGATTGGAAAGACTTTACAAAGGGGAGGTGAACCTGTTAAAGTAATTGATAAGTTAAGAAATCTCAATGATCAAGCAAAGCCTCTAATAGTCGCACATTATTTTATCAACTTCGACAATGGTCTGATGGTTAGTGTATGAGCCCGTACTTGAATGGCTCATATACGTTATGTGTCCCTTGAATCGCAAACACCGCACTAACTTAATATTCTTTGTGAGAGTGTAAGCAGGCTCAAAAGAGACTCTAGATGTGCTATGGCGCTGACTTAGCGAACTTGAAGAGTCGACGTCCTCATGCGATATCAAACCGAAGGAACCAAGCTTAATGAGATGGCATGTGGGAAGCAGGTTGGCTGGCCTGTGTCCAAGAGTGACCAACTGACTCCTGCAAACCGCAACCCGGAGAGGGTCTCCCGTTAGCCAACGAGATTCAAATCCTGGTACCCCGACACAAGCTTTAAGTCTAAAATGGTCTATGGTGGAACGATCTGAATAAGGAAAGCATTTTACAGTAACTGGTGCAATCAAATCTTATTAATTTGTGTTTCCTTAGTGAAAATGATAACATGCGGTCCCAGCAATAAATTTTTCAAACCATGACCTTAGATCGTTTAAAATCCGAGGCTTTGAAGCTGAATCGGGCTGAACTCTTCGAGTTCACCAAATACTTGATTGATGCGATCAATACAAAGGAAGAAGGGACAAGTGTTTCCGAACCCGAACTTTCTTCAGAATGGAAGGCTGAATTAAAACGCCGCTGGAAAGAGATTGAAACGGGCAAAGCCGAACTGTTTACCCTTGACCAAATCCAAACCGAAATAAACGAGAAATTTGGCTTTGACTTTACAGTTTCACAGTAGGGCAAGGTTCGACATCATCCAATCCGTTGCCTGGTATGAAGACCAGAAACAAGGATTGGGCAAAGCGTTCAACAAAAAACTAATCGCAACATTTAAACGAATTGCAGATTCTCCACTTCAATTCCCTGTTTCCTTTGAGGGCTTCAGGAAAGCCAGAATTGAAGAGCCGTTTCCTTTTAGCATCATCTACATTATCAAGGAAGACACGATTTACATCGTGGCCCTTGTCCATGACAAAAGAGACCCTGACTTTTGGAAGGAAAGGGTTTAGTTATTCAGTAGACTGCCCCATTTTCGGACATGGTCAAATTGGAGAGGTTAAGGCAACTGGTACCCAGACACTGATTTTCAAGGAGTTACGATTCATTTCGTGACTCCTTTTTGTTTGGAAAACATATGACAACCAATTCATGGGCCGAATGGATTTAGATTGTAGCCTAAGCCATTCCAGAGCAGGGTTTAAAGGGGGAAGACCTACTCGACCATTTCCTCCACCATCCAGAAAAACCAACACAACTATTGCAAATCATGTACACAATCTACCAAAGGTTTGTTGCAATCAGATTTTTGCACTATATTCGATAACACCAGCGTCGTCTTGAACGATTTGCCCGATGAAACACTTCACGCTCCTTTTGATGTCAATTTGCCTGCAGGCGACTAGTGTATTATCAGCCCAAACCACTGAACCGACAGGAATCACTTCCATCAAGGCGGCCTACCTTGACCTGGCCTATAATATCCCGCTTAGAAATGGGCGGATTGGTTTAACCTTAGTCACAAGGAATAATTGGTTTTTATCGGGTCATCTTTATACCCCGGGTGGCAAAGATGCTCCTCAAAAACCGTCTGATTTCAAGCACTCCAGGTCCAGAACAAGCGGGGGAAATACGACTGGAGGCGGCTGGATCAACTTTAGCAATCTTATTAGTCCGATATCATTCTCAAACAAAAAACAAAGTAAACTAGGCCCCTGCAGAGAAGACCCCAACGTAATCTACAAAGTCCAATCCTTGACAGCAGGGAAAATCTTTCGACTCCCGGGAGGCAAACTTCATCTGAAAACTGAAGCCGGTGCAGCGTTCTTGAAAATAGATGAAGCCGTTGACTTTCTTTTTATTCCTGCCTCCATGGAAACAGATCCGAAAACCAATATCAAAACAACCATCACCGAAGGCTATACCTTCGACCGAGTTGAATATCGTAAAACAGGTATCTGCTTTCGACTAGGACTGGAGTACAGGTTTTCAAAGTTTTTCGGACTGAATGCAGGAACGGAAGGCATCTTCTCAGGGGGTGATCAAGTTTGGGGCTTTGGCGTCGGTTTGCTCTTTGGCATTCTGAGGTGATTCCAGTTGAGCATGTAAGCATTCGTTCGTTATCATACAGATAGTAAACTCTTAACGTTTGTGGTTTGGTAAACGTGACTGATCTAGCACCTTATACCTCAAATGGGGAATTCCTACCCTACTCGATTGGGCTCTTCTTCGGAATATAGCGTTATCCTATTCCTCCGAGCCCGCTACCGGCACTTCAACCCCAACTCTGAACCGGATGACATCCTCCTTCGATATTCGTTTGATCGAACCGCAGATATTGCACCCTTTCCACAAGCGGTTAAACCAATGATCCGGGATAGATTCATCTGTCAGCCCAATGACATAGAGCCCAATGTTATTCATCGGGTTTTCCTGATCAAGATTCCCAGAGCGTAGACTTTGTGATGAAAAAACAACAACATATTCCCGTTGCCCAATCCGAAAAAGTGATGGAAAAGTCTCCGTCACTGTACCGCCAATCGTTTTATCCCAAATGATATTAAAGTCTTTATCCATCCGGATGATCCAAATATCCGATCCTCCATAACTTGCTTCAGACTTGTCACCTCCTCTTCCCGAAGCAGATGCTGCACAGATGACATACCCACCATCACAGGTACGGATCATATTCCCGGGACTGTCGTTTGCATTGGCTTTCAAATGTTTCAAAACAGGAGTCGTATCGTCAGCCTCATATCCTCTCAATACGATATCAAATTCTCCTCCAGAATCAACCTGACCTTCCCTGCACAGAAAAACAGTCTGATCCTTCTTTTTGTACATCGAGGAAGAAATAGCATCATTTCCGGCTCCACCTGTACTAGCTTGGTGGACACTCTGCCAAAGGCTGTCTGTCTGGATAATCCAGCCATCATCCTGGCCCCTTGGATCTGTTTCTTTATCGCCAGATTTGATGGACTGTGAATTTCCCCAAATGAGACGGGATCCATCTTTATTGACGACCATATTGGTGAGATATTCATCATGATTCCCACCTAATGTTTTCTGGTCAAGCAATTCCCCCCGTTCATTGATCTGGACCACCCAGTAATCACTACCGCCACGAGAAACTTCCTTTTTAACTCCACTGATGCCTGAGTTACTCCTTCCGGCAATAAATAACGAACCATCATCCGCCTGGACGATCTCCCGTGGAGAATCAATCCCATTACCACCAAATGAAAGGAATTGTTTTTGACTTCCTTTTGTATCCAGGAGCAACCATCCGAAATCCACATTCGATGCACTTACCTGTACTGATCCTGTGACAGCGATATCTCCGGAAGATAAAATGAGAAAGTCCGAAGGTTCAAATCTGTTGTGATCAATTCTGAACTTCAGTTCACGTCGCTCTTCAAACAATGGATTATACCAACGGATAAAACTGGAATCCGGTTGATATTTTGCCTTGGTAGACAAAACGACAAATCCACCTGCAGGGTCTTTTTGCACCGACCTCAGATTTTCACTTCGTTCTGGATGAATTCGTTTTTGCCAGTCGAGTCTTACTTGTGAAAAAAGCAATCCCGGTACAATGCACCAGAAGCAGATCAATAGCAAACTTTTCATTCTCGCCATGTGATAATTAGATTATTCCATTACTGTGGTCATTGTTCTGTAAATTCCTCTCCGAACCAAAGTCAGAACTAAAATACACAGACTTTATATTGGATGTATGGCACGTGAAGAAATAATATTTTAATTTCTGTTCGGGTCATGGCTAGTTTGGCAAACCCAATATTGGCGTAGTTCAAATCCAAGGGTCTCTCCCAAAATCGTGAGCTACTCCCCGATACAAGAACCACCAGCCAATTTAAAAATCACCTGTCCTGACATGTATTCTGAAGAACAAAGTCCGTGAGGTCAGTACTGCATCTCTGCCACCCTCACCCCCACCATCTCCATTGGCCAGACAGCCTCTTCCAACCGGATGACCAAGCCATCCAGTTCATGATATGGCACCAACCGAAGGACATACAACCAGGGACCAGGCCGCTCGGGTGGCAAGAGACTTAGTTCGATTTTTATCGGCATATCGGATGGCTTTGTGGGCGGAAATATCACCGATCCATCCCGATAAATGTGCTTGTCCTCAAAAACCGAGATCCGGATAAATTCGATGCCGAGATGTGTTCCCTCGTTGGGAAGACAGACCATTTTTTTTCGTGGGATTGCCGTGATGATCACCTTGTCATCCATTTCATGATCAACCTCAATATCTGCACGAAGTATCTTGCTGATCGGATGGTCCTCATGAAATACAAAGCCACTCAACAATCCAGCCGCTTGAGGAAGATGAAGGGCCCGTTGCCATGTCCATTCTCCAGGCCTACCCTCCGGATCCAGTTTACTTAACTGGTTGAACAACTTCATCATCCGGCCATTGATATTGCCATCAAAGACATTGGCCCTCCCCCATCGCAACTGTCGGCGCAAATGACCACACATCGAAGACAATCGCGCGAAGAGTTCACTCTGGGCACGAGGTCGCTCGTAATGGGGATGCGTTTTGAATTTCTTCCTGCTTGGACCCGGTTTAAGTCGAACGAGATACTGATCTTTTCGTACGTAAAAATTCAGGTCATCAATAGTTCCAGTGATAGGGTTGCTCCCGACTTGCTTGGCCATGTGCAATGTATTTATCCAAATAAAACGCCAGGACATGCCCCTTGATTTTTCAAGTACTACAAAATGAGGACACCACTGAAGTAGGTCAACAGTAGATATGAAGTAGAGATACTCCGTACGTACTCCAGGTATATCCCGTCAGTATTCCGTCAGCTTTCCGTCAGCTTTCCGTCAGATCGGGAAAAATTCCGCCTGAAATGACCTCATGTTCAAAGCAATCATACACTTCAATGTTCAAGGTTTAAGTGCACTCTTCCGTCGCACAGTTCAAGGTTTAAGGTAATTCTCTTCGAACGTTGGACAGGCCCGGCTTACACGGAAGTGTAACCCCTTTCCGAGCACCTATCCTTCTCAAGAAGTTGGAAAACCCTGGAGGATTAATTACCATTCTTATCAGTATACGTTGAACTTTGAACAGATGGAGCGTCAGCTCTATCCTTAAACATTGAACTCTTAAAAGTTAGAAATCGAAAGCCCGACAATCATTTAGCCCGAAACCGATCAAAAGGGTGTGATATAAGGCCTTATCAATAGCCATCACTAGGTTGGCCACCCTATTCCTCCATCCTCACCAGCTCATACCGCACTCCCCTGCCCTGCCCTATTGGGGTCAACGCTCCCTTATTCACTAAATCCTGGAGGTCACGTGTCGCAGTGGCCTTGGATGCTCTGGTGATCCCAGTATATTTCCTGGCATTCATACCACCTTCAAATCCATTGGGTCCAGCATCAAACATCCGGAGGATGGCCTTCTGTTGGCGATTATTCATCTTTGGCTTGAATACGTTGAGATACTTTGCTTTCCGGATCACAAAGAACACACGAGATACAGCTTCATCAACTGCCTGTAGAACAACAGAAGTAAAGAAAACCAACCAAGGCGTGATCTCGTTTCCACTCTGGGCCTTCTCCAATGCTGCATAGTATTCCTTTCGTCTGGAGTCAATCGCCATCGAAAGACTGAATGGAAGTACTTCTCCCATATCCTGAGCCAGTGCTTTTTCCGCGACTGCTCGTCCGATACGCCCGTTACCGTCTTCAAACGGATGAATGCTCTCAAACCACAAATGGGCAATACCCGCCCGTATGATTGGATGCATCGCAGCTGACTTGCCCGGGGCACTATCATTGAACCAAGACAGAAAAACTTCCATCAATGCCGGCACATCTACAGATGGTGGTGCCTCAAAATGTATGCGTTCGCTTCCCATTGGTCCGCTTAGCACTTGCATGGGTTCCGGATGCGTCCGCCAATGTCCAATTGCTTTCAGATCCGTTCGGTAGGACAACATCGCTTCTTGCCATGAACACAGATCTTCGCTACGTAATGGCAGATCGACCTCCTTCCTGGCAAGTGCCAACATCTCGTTGACCCCGACTATTCGGAGATCGTGTACTGGGACAACGGGACCAGCCAAACCTAGATGCCGCCGCACGGATGATCTCACCTCTTCTAGATTGAGCATCTCGCCTTCAATGATTGATGTGCTTATCGCTTCTACGACCCACTCATTTACCCTCAATTCCTCATTTGCCTCTGGATCTATACCGATCAACATACCTCTCAACAAGGCGATCTTCTCCCTAAAAGGGGCTACTAATTCATCCAACTCCTCAGAGGAATAAGTGAATTCTCCCCACTCAGATTGTTGCCAATTCCAAGGCTTGAGCCGCATAATGTTCATTTACGGCTCAAATATAGCCATATTATGAGCCGATTACAAGCCCTAATCGGCTCAAGGCTGACCTGATTATGGATACCTACTCCCCATGCTTCACTTTAAAACCCTTCACCATCCAGCTTTTCGCCAGGATGAGGGCTACCGGGCTGATCATGGCAATTGCGCCATAAATCAACCACATCTGCTCTGTGTTCAGCCCTTCGATCGGGGTATCATCAGGACAGTAATTCATAAGGCGACAAGCGGTATGCAAGTCCGTCCGCAGGCTTCCTAAAAAAAGGCAGATTGGTATTCTGGTTTGTCCGTATTTTGGTATTCACAGCCAACACTGCTTACTGGTCTTTCCAGGCAGTGAACTGCATTCATTTTCATCACCCAAGTACGTTTTCATCAACATGCCTCTGAAACGGTTCTTCAGCCCAGTGCCCCTTACTTCCCTCTTCGGTCGGTTGCCACTAATGATTGTACACCTTTTTCTCAACACTCAGAATATTCAAAAAGGCTGGATCCGGGCGTTCCCTGAAAAAAATAATCGCCTAGTAAAAATGTCCACCATTCCACCCCTATTCAAGCCTATACTCTATTTAACTTTCATGATTTTACTATCGTCCAGTCTGTATAGCCAAAACACGGAGCAGACGAATGATGATATTCTCCTGGACAGCTTGATTGCTTCTTGTCTGACAGCTTCTGAAAACGGCGATTTGGATGAGGATTCTGCGATGACCATGACTATACACGCCGAAAATCTGACAATCGACCGCTACGGTAAACAATCGACTCAATATGCACTGATTTGTTTAGCCATGGGGAGAATCTACGGCAGGATGACAGACTTCCCCAATGCAGAAAAACGACTTCTAGAAGCAAAGAAAATCCAGGAAATAAGGCTTGATAAAACGAGCTTTGACTACGAGCAAACGATTGAAAAATTAGCCTACCTCTATCATGATTTGAACCAGTATGAAGTGGCAGAACAATATTATAACGAAGCCCTGAGCATGCTGGAAATCATAAAGGGAAAAGACTCGCCCGAATACAATTATTGCCTCGCAATCAAAGGCGTTCTGTTCCTGCACATTGGTGAGCTTGATAAAGCAGAGTCCACCTTGATGGAAGTAAGGGACAGGTTGAAACGGCTCGGCAAAACTTTCGATCTGGATTATGCCACCTGCCTGGGTTATCTCGGATATCTCTATAATGAAATGTCCATCCTCGATAAGGCTGAAGTGTTTTTACTGGAAGCGAAATCAATATTCATTGACACGCTGGGTACAGATATGCCCGAATATGCAAGTTGCCTAACCAATCTGGCGGTTACGTATCAACAGAGAGGAAATTTATCAGAAGCCCTTGCTAATGTTTTGGAGAGTTCTAAAATAATGGAAAAATTCTATGGTGCCGAAAGTCGTAATTATGCCCTGGGCCTTTCCGATTTGGCATATTTATATTGGGCAATGGGGTTATTAAAAGAAGCCGAATCCTCTTGCCTTAAAGCTATGGACATCAATGAAAAAGCTTTTGGAAAAGACCATCATAGTTACGCAAATAATCTTGGAATACTCTCCATGATTTATGAAGATCAGCACCTCTTTGAAAATGCGTTAAAAGTAGATCTGGAATCCAAATCCATTCGGGAAAAAATATTGGGCAAGGATCACCCAGATTATACCCTCAGCTTGAATAACCTGGCATCCCTATACCTGAAAATGGGCAACTATAGCCAAGCCCAAATATATTTAGAGGAATTATCACAATCTATCCAAAACAACATAACCAGAGCTGTCAAACATCTTTCTGAATCGGAACTGACAACGTATGTTCAATCCTTTTCGGGTAAAAATGCAGGTGCTCTTGCATTAGCACAAAGTACATACGGAAAGAATTTGAACATCGCTAAAACCTGTTACAATAATGCCCTCTTTCTAAAAGGATACTTGCAAAACGCTGTAAGTCAAATGAGAAATCTGGCACTTTCTGACTCAATTTCTGCTGAACTATTTCTCGAATTACAATCTCAAGAAGCAGCATTAGCTGCAGAATATTCTCTCCCGATAGCAGATCAGCAAAATGTCCCAAAATTGAAAGCCGGGATCGACGATCTGGAAAAACAGGTAGCGCGAATCGTTTCCGGGTTTGGTGAAGCACGTCAACAGGTGACCTGGCAGGATGTTCAACGGAATTTAAAATCAGATGAAGCAGCCATTGAAATTGTCCATTTCCCCATTGACAAGATGCACACTGACAGTATACTGTATGCGGCACTGGTTATTATTCCCGGGGACACAGAACCTGAATACATCCCACTATTTGAAGAAAAGCAACTTTCAAACCTATTGCAAACAAACTCCGAAGTACCGACTGAAGACATGCTGACTCAAATGTATAGTCGTGGTTTGACACCGCAATCAACGGGTACGATGGATGGACTATACAATCTCATTTGGAGACCACTTGTATCCAAACTACAAAACACAAATACTATTTATTACTCCCCTTCCGGCTTGCTGCATCGGATCAACTTTGATGCCATACCCGTAGACGGAATGGAAAATTTAAGCGATCAATATTTTCTTGTGCGAATGGGCAGCACGCGCGCATTGGCTTTTCCACATACTCAATTAAACCAATCGAATCAAACAGCAGTGCTCTATGGAGGTATCGATTATGAAATGGATACAACGAGCACTCTATCCAGTGACGAACAATACACCTTTGTCAAGTCAACCAATGATTTGAATTTTTCAGATTACAAACGAAGTGCTGACCTTAGAGGCACAGAATGGAATTATTTACCAGCTACAAAAACAGAAGTTCAAAATATTCGCACTCTGCTTAATACAATACACTTCAAAACAACAACATTAACCGGAAAACAGGCAACAGAAGAATCCATAAAACAATTTCAGTCGTCAACAATATCCCCTATGGTACTCCATATTGCAACCCACGGATATTTTTTTCCTGATCCACAAAAAAATCAAGCGGGTGAAATCATTGATCCAGGTAGAATATTTCAGCAATCTGACCAACCGATGATCCGTTCAGGACTGGTCATGGCAGGAGGAAATTATACGTGGAAAGGTGGTACACCATTGCCGGGACGTGACGACGGGATACTCACAGCATTCGAAATCAGTAAGCTTGATCTGCGCCATACAGAAATCGTCATTCTTTCCGCCTGCGAAACCGGCCTGGGTGACATTCAGGGAAATGAAGGTGTGTATGGACTCCAACGTGCATTTAAAATTGCAGGTGCCCATTATTTGATGATGAGCCTCTGGCAGGTACCGGATAAAGAAACAATGGAATTTATGACCCTGTTTTATCGGTCCTGGCTGGATGGTAAAAAATCAATCCCGGAAGCATTCCATGCAGCTCAACTTGATATGAGGAAACGATATTCTAATCCATATGTCTGGGCAGGATTTATTCTGGTGGAATGATTAAATGATCATTCCACCTCTTTTCCATTTTTTCATTTTTAAAGAATGCATGCCACCTTATTTACTTCTGGTAGTTTATCGAATTATTGAACTCGTTAATAAATGAACTTCGACCAATGAATTGATCGCTACAATCCTCCAAGCGAAATAAAGATGAATTTTGCGCTTCATTCCTGAATTGAACCTGAATTGACATGATGCCATCTCATCACATAACCCATCTTCAATCGATAAAAATCTCATTCGGCCCAAGGAACTAATTGAGAATGCCTACTCCCCATGCTTTACTTTAAACCCCTTCACCATCCAGCTCTTGGCCAGAATGAGGGCTACCGGGCTGATCATGGCAATTGCGCCATAAATCAACCACATCTGCTCTGTGTTCAGCCCTTCGATCGGGGTATCATCAGGACAGTAATTCATCAGGAACCAGCCGGCATACAAACTGGTCACGACCTTGGTGAGGAACCAGGGGAACTGACCCAGGCCCATATAGATCCCGGTCATGTCTTTCGGGGCGATCTCGGCTACCCATTGCAAGAAACGGGGCTGCCACATCGCCTCTCCCAGGGTCATGATGATCAGAAAGGCAAACAGGGTCGAAATATGAGGCCCAGTCGCCAGAATGAATGGAGATATCCCCATGATCAATGTGCCCAGGATCATCATTTTGTAGGTGTCCTGCTTCGCGGTATATGTGGCGACAATAGGCGTCAGGACAAAGATGAGCAGGGGATTGAAGTTGACGAAGAATTCAAAATTGTCCTGAACGATTCCGGAAAAAGCCCGCTCGCAATATTGCGGGATGGTTAGCCAGTTGTGTGCAAACAAGGTCTGCACAGGGATCAGGATGAATATGAAAAACATGAACCGGGTGTCCCGAATCGGAAAATTCTTGAGATAATACAGCAGCTGTTCTTTGAGTGGCTTTTTCTCTTCGTCAGACTTTTCCTCTTCGAGCTCATTGCCGCTTTCCCGCTCCGCTTCCGTAATTGCCTTTTTCGTAATAAAATAAGCGATCACTGCCAGACCAATCACAGTAATTATGGCGTACATCCAGAATGTACCCTTGATTCCGAATGCCTTGCGTACAGGCGGAGAAACAATTCCGGGAAGAAAGGCACCCAGATTCATCAAGGCATAGAGCATTGCATAGCCCATAGCGGAAGTCTCCGGCGTAGTGAAACGCTTTACAGCCGTATACGCAGCCGGCTGATAAATCCCATTCCCCAGTATGAGCCAGAAAATACCCGCCATCGCAATCAGGTGGACAGGTGACCACATCCCCTCCCCTCCTGCCAGGTCTGGCGCCCAGGCAATGAGTACCCTTCCAAGGAGCATAAAGACGAGAGCGACAAGCAATGATTTTCGCACTCCGGCCAGATCCACTGCCGCCCCAAGAACAAGCATCGCCAGCGTGATCCCTGCCGTCAGTATACCCAACATCTGATCTGCCAGGATATCGTTCAACCCGACATATTCATTGAAATACATTGCCAACAAACCCAGCATGCCGAAATAGGCAAATCCTTCCAGGAGATAGGACAAATTGATACCCCACAATGCTTTTGATACCTTGAACAGATTCAGAAACGGATCGATCATTTCCTTCAACGCTGCGTTGAATTTGCTCTGTGGCTCACTGTTGCTCATACTGTGTTTGAATTATGCAGAAATATACCACAGTCCGACCATTAATAGGATTTAAATCCAATGGGAAACAGAACGCTGGGAGATTTGAATAAGCGTATTGTTTCAATCGATTCCTTATCCACAGGATGAGGAATATCCTCATGCTCACCGCTACAGATCATTGCATCAGCCAACAGGGCAACGTTACCTTGGAGCGCTTGAAATGGATAATACCTTATTCCAATGATCAAGATACATCCCGTACTTGCACTGATTGGGTTTCTTCACCTTACTGGGTGCGCCTCCAATTATTTGAGTCCGGACGCCGTGGAGCTATCCAGGATGCATCGAATTATTGCTGTTGCACCACCAGAAGTTGCGATCATCCCTAACAAGAAGATAGATTTTCAGGTCTTGCAGGATCAGGAAAAAAATGAAGCCCTGACGGTACAGAAATCCATGGTGAGTTGGTTGCTGAAGCGCAAAGGTCAAAACCACATTGCGTTTGACATTCTGGATGTCGCAACTACGAACGCTCTGTTGTCTGGAGCGACAAGAGACAGTACTCGGACATTAACACCTGCCGAGATGTGCGAGGCATTGGACGTGGATGCAATTATCCAGTCCCACTTCAACATGAAGAAGACTATGTCGGAAGCTACCGCTGTCATGATAACTATTTTTACGAAGGAGCGACAGACAACAAATGAAGTATCTGTCTCCATGGATCTATTTGATCGCCGCACCGGCAAAATCATCTGGAATTATTACAATCATCTTTCGGGTAGTGTATTGAGTAGCCCTTACAGCATGGTCGACAATCTCATGTATAGTGCTTGTGATAAAATGCCCTATTCCATGAATAAATAATCACCCCCTTTTCCCGTATCCACCTCCTTTTTGAGTGTATCTCCATTCCAGCCAGACAAGCGGAACACATGATGTTCAGTGTTCGCTGCTGGATGCCCCACATGAAAATTGAACGTGATCTTCATACTCCTACTCTATAAATTCAAACGTGCTTCGTGTGCAAAGTTTATTGAGTGAGATCAGGGTATAACCTAAGTAATCGATCGATCTGCTGAAACATGGTTGATGGCAGGAACCCTTATTTTTCTGAATTGTGACTGACACCACACCCACAGCCACAAACCAATATAACAGATTCGTCTGTCCTAATGTTCCAATTACGTGGTTAGCCTATTTCATTTCATTCTAAACTAACGAAACAAACATCAACTCATCCTGGAGAACTGAGGAGATATGTGCTATATTTTAATTCCTAGATAGCTGATTATCAGCCTGCAACAAGGCTCCTAGGAGGGATATCTAAGGAGAGCAACATCCTGACTAACAGCCTGTTATCTATTTAATTATTTTCAATATGTAAATAGCTCTTATTCACAATGCTCTGGTTATCTGAATATTACTTAAAAAACCCAGGCAGACCATTTCGTCCTTATCACACAAAAAATTCATTTCCATTTAATTGAATGTCAAATACTTACAAATTGATATTCATCATTGGCATCCCACGATCTGCCATAGTATTTTTACGCCGATGCCAAAGAGCATCTTTTTATCACAAAATTCCGTGGCCATGACTGACCGTAGATCTACACAATTAGATTTCGTCAATGAATTGGGCCGCTACCGGCCTTTTTCCATTTTTCAACTCATCACACTTTTGGCTGGAATTTTGATTTCGGCCCCTGTATGGGGCCAATGTCCTCCTTGCCCTCCAAACAATGATAAGGACGATGCATGGTCAATCGACTGTTACTTCAAGAATGACTGTACTTCCGGAACAAACTGTACAGCCAATGATGTTGAATTCATTGGTGTTTATCTCGGCGATGAATCAGGTGAAGCACTACCGGAGTGTGAAGAAGGGGAAAGCATTACTGGCTATATCTGGATTCGCATTCACTCCAACACCACTCGTTATGCTCTGCGGTTACATGTAGATGAATACATGAATGGCCAATACGTCGAGTGTCATAATGAATGCATTTATGATGTACTTGAAGAGGGAGAGGATGTTGGATACATGTTGCACGAAATCGAATGGACATGTGGTCAGGCGATTTCTCTGCAGAACATTGTGGTCGCATTCATGACCAATGCATCCGTATGCAGTGACCCTCTCAACAAGAAGTACGCAGGAGTATGTGGTGATTACACCAAGTCCCACTGCTTCTATGATGGAGGAACCATTGATGTAATGGTTCCCAATTTTACTTTTTCTTGCAGTGATGAATACAATGAAGTCTGCTTCTCGGATGCATCTGTAGGTGGACAATTACCTTACACGTATTCCTGGAATTTTGGCAACGGTCAAACATCAGATCTGGCGTCTCCATGTAACACATTTCCAACGCATGGCACTTACCAGGTCACTTTGACCGTAACAGACGGAAACGGATTAATTACACGTCGAATACGAAATGTCGAGCTTGGTTCTGAAGGCCTCAATTGCTGCGAATTAACCATGACTTGCCCCGCTAGTCCGGATCCAGGCACTTATAATTGCCTCAACAAGATTCCTGGACCAGCTGAAACAATATCCGAATTTGAAGCTCAATTTGGAAGCATGATCGGTGATCATTCATGTTCGCCCGAGTCAATATCCATTTCTTCTTCAGATGACCCAGCTGAACCTGATTATTGTCAGGCTGGAACACTGACGCGGACATACACCATTGCGGACGGAATTCAATCCTATGATTGTACTATCGTCTACAATATTTCAGATCCTGAACCAGTGATCTTAACTGTGCCAGAAGATGTTCATTTGGATCTTTGCAGTACACAGGAAGAGATCCAGCAGACATTTACTGAATGGGTAAATGCATTCGGATTTTCAGGCGGATGCGATCTGTCAATGACCGGTGACGATCCTCAATTCCTTTCCATTCCTAATTCATGCCAGCAGACGTCATATACAGTAAACTATCAAATAACTGAGGCATGTAATGGCCAAACCTATGAACAAGTAGCTTTATTCTCAGTGGAAGGAGACGTTGTTCCTCCGGTACTTATTGGTGTACCAGAGGATGTTGAAGTCAGTTGTGATCAGATTCCACTGCCACCAGAGGTAATCGTAACGGACTCCTGCCAGCCAGGCTTGGAATGGAGCGCTGACCTCTTTGAAGGCATGATCCCGGGCAATTGTCCCAATAATTACACGCTGACCAGAACATGGTCCGGACAGGATCTTTGCGGCAATCAGGTCTATGGCACCCAACTCATTTATGTTGTGGACAACACGCTACCTGTGCTCCATGGTGTCC
Source organism: Lewinellaceae bacterium (assembly GCA_024642625.1). GTDB lineage: Bacteria > Bacteroidota > Bacteroidia > Chitinophagales > Saprospiraceae > JAGNXB01. Next base: position 2,356 of record JAHEAU010000051.1, on the reverse strand, counting down.
CCGAGAATATCCAGATCAGTTGCGAGTCGCCCATACCCGAGCCTGCCGAGGTCTTCCTGACGGATGCCTGTCAGCCAGATATGGAATGGGATGCTGACTTCTTAGAAGAAATCAACCTTACCGACTGTGTAAATTGGTATTCAATATCCAGAACCTGGTCCGGTCAGGATCTTTGCGGGAATCAGGTTTCCGACCGCCAGATCATCGAAGTGGTGGACAATACACCACCTGTGCTTCATGGTGTTCCTGACGATACCCAGGCAAGTTGCGACCAGATTCCTCCACCTGCTGAGGTTTTTGCCACTGACACCTGTTCCCCTGGCACAGTATGGCATGCGCATCGTTTTGACTCGGTAATCAAGGGCACATGCCCAGTGAAATACACACTCGTCAGAACTTGGTGGGCCTCTGATCTCTGTGGGAATGAGGTTTCCGAATCTCAGTCTATTGATATTGTAGATACTATTCCACCTGTTCTTCACGGCATCCCCGACGATACCCAGATCAGTTGCGAGTCACCCGTACCCGAGCCCGCTCAGGTCTACCTAACGGATACCTGTCAGCCAGATATGGAATGGGATGCTGACTTCTCAGAAGAGATGATTCCCGGCAACTGTGCAGCTAATTACACACTTGTCAGGACATGGACAGGCGCTGACCTCTGTGGCAACACTGTCTCGGCGACTCAGAACATAGAGGTTATCGATAACATTCCTCCCGTTCTCATTGGTGTTCCTGACAACACTGAAGTCAATTGCGATGATGTACCCGTTTCGCCCCTCGTTTCTGCCTCAGACAATTGCAGTTTGGAGCCTGGCGTCAACTTCACAGAAGAAATGATCGACAGCAGTTGCGCTGGTACATACACGCTCAGGCGAACCTGGTCCGCATCAGACGAGTGTGCCAATGCGGTGGAAGCTGTTCGTTACGTCTTCGTCACTGATCAGACACCTCCTGTCCTCTCAGGTGTGCCAAAAGATCTGCAGGCCACTTGCGATGAGGTTCCTGAACCAGCTCAGGTCACTATTTCAGATAACTGTGATCCGAATGCCGGACTTGAATTTATGCAAACCACCATGCCTGGAAGTTGCTTAGGTGAATATACCATCCAGCGCATATGGACCGGAACAGATCAATGCGGAAATCAAACTGAAGAGCTACAGATTATTCATGTCTACGACCATACAGCACCTACTCTTCTCGGTGTGCCGGATGATGAGGCAGTTAGCTGTGAATCAGTACCTTCTCCAGCACTTGTGCTGACGAATGACAATTGTGATCCTGCACCTGAAATCGATTTTCAGGAAGAGATGATCCCGGGTAATTGCACAGGTCAGTACCAACTTGTGAGAACATGGACCGCGATGGATGCTTGTGGGAATGTCCACTCAGAATCACAACAGATCAACGTCTTTGATCAAATCAAACCCATATTGATCGGTATTCCGAACGATATACAAGTGGAATGCAAAGAGGTCCCGCTTCCTCCAAAAGTGGCAGCAATCGATAACTGTGATCCCGTTCCGCAAATAAACTTTGCTGAATCATCCAATCAGACTGACAACGGCAGTTGCTCTGACCTTTCGTACGAGATACATCGTGAGTGGACTTCGACAGACAATTGTGGCAACACCGATTATGCAGAGCAATGGATACATGTAAGAGACAGTAAACCTCCAGTCTTTTCTACACCCACACCTGCAAATCTGAGTATGAAATGCACGGATGAGATCCCTGAACCGGCGATCATGCTGGCAACAGACCAATGCGATCCGAACCCGTTGATCATTTTCAAGGAGGAATCAAATCAGACCCAGAATGGCAGTTGCACAGATTTCACGTACAAGCTTGTCCGGATCTGGACAGCTATAGATAAGTGTAAAAATACCCGTGAAGTCAAACAGATCATTCAGGTGACCGATGATGAACCACCACAATTGCTAAATGTACCTGTTGATGCTACGGTCAATTGTGAGGTAGACATATCTGCTAATGATGTTTTCGCCGAGGATAACTGCGATCCGTCATCAGCATTACAAATGACCTGGAAGGATGACTACTCCTTTGAAGGAGATTGCGCATACAATTACAGGATCCGAAGGACGTGGCTGGCAGTTGATGCCTGTCTGAATATGGCAGAGGCAGAACAATTGATCACGGCAATAGATAACGAGCCTCCGGTCATTGATTTCTGCCCTCCTGACATGACCATTGATAGCGAAGAGCCTCTACCCGTTTCCTGGCCATTGCCAGAAGCCTGGGACAATTGCCAGGGAAATAACTCCTTGGAGATTATTCAGTCAAAGGGTCCTGCTCCAGGCAACATGTTACATCCGGGCAGTTTGCATGAAGTCTG
>JAHEAU010000050.1 GCA_024642625.1 Lewinellaceae bacterium | reverse complement strand
GCATGCGTGTCGGCCGAACGAAGACATCCAATGTTATTCCCATAACGCCAAAAGAAGCACCATTTACAATCCTGGACAATCCGGCATATGGGATATTGACTATACAGGTATCTAGTGGTGAAGTGCTAACACTTTTTCTTATCGACCAACAAGGTCATATCGTTCGGAATATGAGATGCAGTGGGCTTCAGCAATTTGATTTGTCTGATTTGGCAGCAGGACATTACTATATTTCTTCCGGCTCTGAAGACGGTTCATTCGCTGTCCCATTCCAACTTTTACATTGAAACAGGAACAGTTCATTAATCACATCTGAACCGCCCTCCAATTGGTAGGGAGATCGATAACCAGTAGGTAGAAATACCGAGTGACTATCATTTTTTAGCGGCTAACCGCCCGCCTAACCAGCCCATAGGCAAATAGGCCAGGAAGAGGTCTGTGACGATGAACCAGTTGGGTGCTGGTATCATGTTTGCGGCAGCAATTCCACCCAAGAGGAAGAATATACCGATCACGTTCGCCAGGAAGGATTTTCGACTCACAGCCAGGCGAGCTGTGAGATAAGCACCGGCCAGTGTTCCCAGGGCATGTGCGAGAAATGGAAAAATGAAATGCCGTGGTTCAAACAAATGTATAGCCGCCTTCATTCCCTCAGCAGTTGTGACATCAGCACCTTCAGGAGGAGGTATGATTGAGCCACTGATCATAATCAGGCCCATATTAAGGACACTACCAATAATAATGCCGGCTGCAACGGCGAGTACATTTCGGAACACTGGATGCATAGTAAGAGGTTTGTTGATTCCCTTAAAGATCATGAATATCTCTGATATCGGGTTAAAGTGGAAAGCGGCTTTGGACAGGGACGTGATGTTTTTTTTCAAAAAGGAAAGCCATGGATAATCTATGTTCCATGGCTTTCCGGTTTTGGAATTATCCCTCAGCTTTTAAAATCGCCTACTTCGTCACATTCGACGTATTTCTGATATCGTGATAGCGCTTGGGCCAACCTTTGTCTGACATTGTCTGGTCACCCTGAATAGCAAAAACAAGATCTGAGCGAACACCAAACACAACTTTTTGAGTGGATAGTGCCATGACATTCTCACGAGCATAGCCAATAGGCACATACCAGTCCAAGTGTCCGGTGCTGGAAAATGCGTGGAGAGTAGAGACCCAATCACGGTTTCTGATCGTTAACAGTTGGTTAGCCTTGGTGAATACAGTGCCTTCCAGATTGGCGTGGATGTTTGCAGAGAAGGAAACACCGGACGACTGACCCGGGATGTATTTTACCAATCCGGAGAAGTTGTTATCGTCTTGAAAGATTGACCCATCAGGTCCAACCAACTTGGGGTTGGCATTACTATCATGACTGCTCTGCCAAAGGATAGAACCATCCGCGGGATGAATGCGATACATTCTGAATGGGTCGGATGAAGTCAGCTGAAAGGAAGCGATGATTGTACCATCCGAATCCAGAGCCAGATTGTTAACCGAACTGCTCATGGACTGGATTGGTTTGGTCCACAATATGGCACCGGAAGTCGCATCGACCGTTACCAATGCGATTTGACCGTTCATTGAAGTAAAATAGTGTATTCGGTTTCCGGGACCGACAACTGTTCCACTATATATTGCTCCATTATTCGCATCCATATTATACCACAGCATAACGCCAGACGGGCTGATACAATAGATCGCTCGTGAGTAAACTCCAGTGCCGACACTACCCAAAATCAAATTCCCATTATCCGTCAAGGACAACGCACCAATGTCTCCATACGAATAAATTGTCCCTGGCCCGCCGGGAAATGGCAATTCGTTCGGGACTTCCCAAATCCAATTAAACTGGCCAGTAACCGGATTTATAGCATACAATCGATATTTTCCAATCGCATAAATCGTTCCGTCGTCACTGACTAAAATGGGACTGTTCAACCCGATATTATCCAACACCGGAGACTCCCATCTCATCACCCCTTGCTGTGGGTTCAATGCACGAATCCGGGCTTTTGTCCAATACAATGTGCCTCCCGCTACAGCGTAATAGAGATCTCCGTTCGTTCCAATGGCCAATGTTGGCTCTGTGAACAAGCTGTCAGATCCTAAAATCGGTTGCATCCACAAGGTATCCCCTACAGTACTTAGAGGGGGGTCATTTATTGGATCGAAGATATTGCATTGGTTAAAGAAGAACATCATCATCAATCCAGTCAGGATGACCAGTCCCTCAGTAGTATAATTCTTGTTTTTCATGGTCTTCATTTTTTCGTGGAAAATTTACCCCGAGTATTGCTTGCCACCGATAGTCAAATACATCGGTGGAGATGATCCTGGACATTGACAGCTGCCATTTGACTATCGTATGTTTGGTATGGTATTCTCTAATTTCTCCCTTAGCAATTGATATAATCCATTTCGAATCGGTTGGAATTCATAGATTATTATCCGTGTTTAGTCATTGCCACTATCTTTAGATAATAACGCACCAGCCATGACGATGTCCAACTTTATCATTTCGTCAATCACACGGAACCGACAGATCTTCACCCAGTTATTGACCAATGTCCATCCTGACCAAATCAGATGGAGCCCGGATCCAGCCAAGTGGTCCTTACTTCAGATCGTATGCCATTTGCGAGATGAAGAGCGTGAAGATTTTCGACAGCGCACACGCATGGTCCTCGAAATGCCAGGTGTCCCCTTTCCCGGTATCAACCCGACTGGCTGGGTGGTTGACAGGGATTATGCAAGCCAGGACTTTGCCACTGTATTAAACGAGTTTCTCAAAGAGCGGGATGATTCGATCTCCTGGTTGAACAGCCTACGTGACCCAAAGTGGGACAATGCGACTATCCACCCATCTTTAGGTCCAATGTCAGGACAATTCATGCTGTCCAACTGGCTGGCTCATGATCATTTGCATATCCGTCAGATCATTCGGTTGCAATATGACTTTCTCGCATCTCTAACCGGACAGTCACTACAATATGCTGGCTATTGGTAGGAAAGGTTTGGTCCTCCTGGTATATTGAATACCCAAGCCCAGATCGTGATGATGACAAAAATCAAGGTTTCGATTCTGCCAATTTCTTTGATTGACATCCGTTCAGGAGGAACAGATTGAGCCGCCAGGCAAGAGATGTTATCCAGTGTCTGTGAGATCCTTTTTACGGCTTTTGAATTTCCGACAAATCAGTTCATGATTGTATGGCTCTCAGCGGGTTGCAGGTATAAATGTTAATGTCTTCACAACCTGAAGCATAATGACTCAGAGTTCCTTAAATTTGAGGACCATAACCAGGCTTATGTCGGGTTATGTCTTGTCAGCTGAATGCCGGGATGTTCTTTGGACCGTCCCTGGCGCTAGGAGATTCTCACTCTCCGGAGCGAAGACGCATCCCGGAAAGGCTAGGCACGATTTTTTAATAGTAGACCTTTATGCAACGAACTACTTCTTCTCCGCAGCGGAAGCGCTTTTTCCGGCTGAGTGTAACTACAATATTTTCTCTTCTCGTTTTTATTGCACTGGCATTGACAGCAGGTCGATCCATCACAGCAAATAACGCCCGAAAAGCGAAGGCTGCTTTCGAGTTGACTGATGAATCTCTGAACAATTTGCCATTACAAGTTCCTGATTCATTGTTATGCCCTTTGGATGAGCTTACAGACGCCAAACTGCAAAAACAACTGAACAAAATTTTAAAATCCAACCCAAAGTGGTCGGCCTTGGCCAAAGCCAAAAAATTGAGCATCGGTCTGGTTGATATGCGAGATCCCCTGCATGCCCGTTTTGCCGGGATCAATAAAAAGGAGATGGTTTACGCAGCTTCTTTGCCCAAGATTGCCGTCTTGCTTACCTGTATACAGGCAATTGATGACGGTATACTGGAAGAAACACCGGAAGTCAAAAAGGATATGCGATTAATGATCGCCAAAAGTAACAATGCCGCTACAACCCGGATGATTGATCGTGTGGGTATGGACCGGATTGCCGAGGTCATGCAGGATCCGCGTTATCATTTGTATGATCGCAAAAACAAAGGAGGCCTTTGGGTCGGCAAAGCATATGGTCGTGGAGGTGCTCGAAAGGGTGATCCGATAAAGAACATCAGTCACGCAGCCACTGCTGAGCAGGTTTGTCGTTTTTACTACATGCTTGCAAATGGGCAGCTCGTCAGCCCAGAGCGCTCCAGGCAGATTCTGGATATCATGGGCGAGCCCGAACTGCATCACAAATTTGTGAATGTTCTGGACCGGATTGCACCAGAAGCGAAAGTTTTTCGGAAATCCGGAAGCTGGAAGAACTGGCATGCTGATTCCGTTCTCGTGTGGGGAACAAACCGGAAATATATCCTTGTTGGTCTGGCAGAGACACCTGAAGGTGAACAGCTCATGCGTGACTTGATCAAACGTGTCGATCGCGCTCTGATGGCCTCCCGAAATGCCTAAACCATGTTGCCCAGATTGGCGGAATCCGGTTTAGAGCTACTCCGCCGTACATTTGATATTCGTCCAGGAGAAATGCGCAGGGTGTCCCTCATGGGCGCCAATATCTTTCTGATCATCAGTACGCTGATGATCATCAAACCGGTCATCAACGCCCTTTTCCTATCTTATGTAGGTGTCAAAAGCCTGCCGTCATTATTTCTTTTGGTCGCCACAGTAGCCATGGGCGTTTCTGTGCTCTATGCACGCGCACTGAACAGGTTATCCCTACATAAAATCATCCTCCGAACCTATCAGATATCTATTCCGGCCATGATTCTGACCGGCGTGTTACTTCATTTAGGACTAGCTGGCAAATGGGTGATTTATGTGTTTTATATCGGGGAGGTCATCTTCGCTCTTCTAACAACTTCCCAATTCTGGATCCTGGCCAACCTTGTTTTTAATCCTCTGGAAGCCAAACGACTGTTCAGCCTGGTCGGTGCGGGGGCTATTGCCGGAGGCGTTATGGGTGGATACCTGACGTCCGTATTTGCACCCATCCTCTCCAATGAGAATCTGCTGTTTATGGCTGCAGCATTGCTTGCCGGTGGTTTCTTCGTCAATCGAACGATATGGCGAGATTATATCACACCCGAACAGATCAGTTCCTCACAAAAAGAAAAAGGACAATTGCAAGGTCATCCGCTAAAAGTGATTCGCAATTCTCGCCATCTCACATTGCTGGCACTGATCGTCGGAATAGGTATTGTCATTGCCAAGCTGGTCGAATATCAATACAGTGCGCTGGCATCAGCAGCGATTCCGGATGCCGATAATCTGGCAGCTTTTTTGGGTTTCTGGTTTTCAACATTCAATATTGTTTCCCTGATCATCCAGGTGTTCATCACAAGACGTGTTGTGGGCATTTATGGGGTTGGCAAATCACTTTTTGTTTTGCCTATTGCCTTGTTTGGTGGAGCCACTTTATTGCTCATACTTCCGGTTCTCTGGGTGGGCATCCTCCTCAAACTATTTGATGTTTCACTCAAGCAATCCATCAATAAAGCTGCGGTTGAGTTGCTTATCCTACCTATTCCATTAGCCACGAAAAGTCAGGCAAAGACATTTATTGATGTCTTTGTGGATACGGCAGCAACAGGTGTAGGAGGTATTTTACTCCTCTTTTTAATCAACGTTCTTGATTTGCCATTGCGGGCGGTCAGTTTATTGATCATCGCTTTGATCGGCATCTGGATCTGGTTTGCTATGGAGATCCGGAAGGAGTATATCCGCAGTTTCCAGGAAAATCTAAAAACCTCGTCAGAGGATGAGGATGCAAAACGACCCAAAACGTCTCTTTCAGATGTCTCTGTCCTTGAAGGAATGCGAGGTGTCTTGAAGACAGGCTCTGATCGACAGCTACTCTATGTCCTTGGCAAGATTGAAGAATCGAAAGAGACCCGGTTGATCCCCGATACATTACCTCTGCTGGATCATGAATCTGCTGCTGTCCGGGTGGCCGCATTGAAGTGTCTCTACTTTCATCCTCAGCATGATATCCTGCCCCGATTCACACCCTTACTCCAGGATATTGATGCAGAGGTTCGCGCACATGCGTTCACTGCGATCCTGAGTCATTCACGCCGTGATCGGGTAAATGTGATTCACCAATATCTGCAGGATGCAGATCCGATGATCAATGGAGCTGCACTTGTCGGTTTGGCCAAGGAGTCGAGGAACAATGCAGAAATGCAACGGCTTTTCCAGATTGAGGAATTGGTGATGGATAAAATCCATTATCTGGGTCTACTCAAGGATGAAGATACCCGACGATTGTATAAAATCATGATCATTCGAGCGATCGGTCATGGACGCATCCGGCATCATTATTCTATGTTAGACCGATTTCTCCAGGATGAAGAATTGACTGTTCGAAAAGAAGTCTTGCTGGCTATGGGCGATGCTGAAGAATCATCCTTTATTCCTGTACTAAGTGAACATTTGCTGGCAAAAGAAACCAGGGATGCGGCCAAACAAGCATTAGTCCTTTATGGCCCATCCCTTCTTCCCCACCTGGAGGCATTCGCTTCATTATCGATCTACCCATCGGAATTACTGAGATTACTCCCCTCCTTGGCTGAACGCATCCAATCCCCGCAATCTGTGGATTATTTATTTGCCATGATCCGCCATCCGGATGTGGGTGTTCGATTGGCCGCCCTGCAATCGTTACACACACTCAAAGGAAATTACCCAGATTTACATATTAGCGAAAAAGAAACAATCAAGCTGATCATTCATGAGGCGCACCTGTACAAAGACACGCTCGGTCACCTCTATACCCAAAAACGACTGGAGGAAAATGATGACCTACCAGCTCAGGAGGCTCGACAATCATTAACCTATTTATTGGAGCGGCGTCTGGACGGAACATTAGAGCGAATATTTCAATTACTTGGACTTCGGTATTCCCCTGGACAAATTAACCCGGTTTATGAAGGTATCAAGGGGAAAAATCCAGACATTCGATTTAATGCAGTCGAGTTTCTGGACAACATCCTTGAACCCGACTTGAAAAAGATCCTGATTCCGATAGTGGAATCAGCCTTGATCGATCCGACTTCAGATGCAGCAATCAATCGCCTGAATTTAAAAGCACCATCAGAAGCCGAGTGCTTCGATCACTTGTTAAAGGGCCGGGATGAAAAGATTAAAATGGCCGTCATCCGGGTCATGAATGAATCCGGAGATGCCGCGCACCGCCCCCGATTTGAATCGTTATTAAATTCTCCCAATCAAAAAATTAAAAAAGCAGCACAGGAAGGATTGGATTTGCTTTTTTAATTGATGAGTTATTGAGGAATTCAAAGGAGGAAGTAATTGGGTTATTTCGTTATTTCGAAACAGATGGTTTGGATTGAATACATGCTAGAGACTAAAATTATTGTTATTATGTAGATGAGCTTTTGTGTTTGATTGAGAATCCCATATAGGTGCAACATCAGTGGCCCGGGTTGCTTATCCGCCCAAGAAGAAAACCCGGGATAAAAAGGACATCCCAAAAATAAAATAGACTGGTTGAACAAACCTCCAGTAATTAACGAAGCTCTCGACTTCAGTACCTATTAGCATTTACCCATTACCCTGCCCAACTGAAGGTGAAATTAGTTCGACCATACTCAAGCGAATAGCCCCGAGCACTCGGGGCGAATTTCAAATCCCATTACAAATTACCCATAGTAAGTTGATCCCCAATTTTACCAAATTATTTATCCTTACGCACAATTTTGTCGATCGCAGAGGCCAATGCCATATGATCGTGATTGGAATTCTTCTTGCGCACATTCGACATTAATGCCACCATATATGTCACCCCATCCGGGTGCTCGACAATGGCAATCGAATTCATAAAATTGTCGACATTACCTTTATACTTTTCACATATATACCCTTCTTCCTTCACACATTTGTAGAGGGAACCAGACTTGAAATAAACAGCTGCCTTTTTTAATGCCGGAGCATTTGCATATCGAATCCGCCGATCGGTCATATACAGCAATCGCTTGATCTCAAGGCTGGATTCTAAATCGACTACCTTTCCTCGCTCAAGGGCAACCAGAAATTTCATCAGTCCATTCGGAGTGCCTACACTGCCCCCCTTTGGTGGGATATATGCCGTTCCACCTTTGGTAAACAGTTGGCCCAACCGCCATTCCTCCTCTGTAATGCCCAATCGACGCAAGGGCTCATGAACGACCGCATTGGAGATATCTGCCAATTCTGATTTGGGTGTCGATTTAAACCAAGCTTCTGCCTCTTCCTCTTTCAGGTTCGGATACCTGGCGCCAAAAACACGCATCAGGATGGCTTCCCGCCAACAGACACTTGCTGCACCATTATTGCTCACAGATAACATGTGATCCAACCACTCATACAATAAAAACGTATCCAGCGGCTTCAGCGTTCGTTTCGTCAGCTTCTTCGTCTCCAGATCATAGAAGGGAACCGTATGTGAATCGGTCATTGCCCAGGAACCCCCACGAACCATTTTTGTACACAACAGATCCTGCCGGGCCTCAAAATCGTTCGGATAGATTTTAGCCAACTCTGTAAAAAAGCCAGTTACCACGGCCAACTTTCCAACACTTCCTGGCTGATATCCCGCCATCTCCTTCCGCTGCGCCAATCGAAACGAGCGACCCGGTGTGATGTCAAGCACAGAAATAGAATAATTTTCGTTCAAATTTGGAAAGAGCCCATTAATCTCCCTTTGAAAAGCCGGGTCAGGTGCCGGTAATACATCCAGTCCGTCTCCCAATTTTCCTGTCAGATTGAGGCGAATATCGTGTATGGACTTCATCGCACCTGGAATAGGCGCCCTCCCTTTAATCTCTCCCTCTTCCACTAATTGAAGGTATTTCAACCGTTTGATATTCGTGTCCGCATACCCATCAATTGGATATGACCTGGATAAGGAGATCGGAAAAACGATCAGTACAGTGAAAAAAAGCAAACCTCGTTTCATTATAATACGTTTTTCATTCTGCGAATCGGATCATACGCGACAAATCCGGTTCGGGTGAAATCGATAACAAGTAAGCCGAAGCTGCCGCTTTTTTATTCTCTACGAACGGCCTGACCTGAAATAACCAGATCTTGTTGTCCACAATCCCCAACTCAATATCCAATGGACCTGTAGTATTCAACCGTTCGCCCATGGATGCAGCCATCTGGTTAAGCGCTTGCAAATCCCGAGAGGCTAACAAGCGGTCGGACAAATCAGTCTGTGCTTTTATTGTTCCACCTGTAGCTGGAATGGCTGTATAGGTTATTTCCCTTGAAGGAGCGAGTAGATGGGCTATTGAGTCATTGTCGATCAACCAGGATTCTGCAGACTGGCCATCCACTGCGCCGCCGACTCCTTTACTGAATGCAACGGTCACCTGGTCATCTCGACCTGTAGTTACCCCTTTGGTGATCATGACCCCGGAACGTTCAGCATCGACACTGGGGATGATGAGGATGGAGGGATAGACATTCTCCGGATCGAGGAGATAGCGCTGCCGCCACCGATAACTTCGTTCAGAATAGGGTGATGCCCAGACATCTCGAATGCCTTGCATGATCTTATCTTCATCCAGAACATTGAACAGTGTCAGATTGAGTCCTGCTCCTGTAAAATCCTTCAGGTCTTCCATATTCGTGTCACTACGTACAAACACCGGGACCTTGCCCAATTGACCTCCGAGCACGGATAAAAATTGGCGTTGAATTTCTTCCTTTATGCCCGGTAAAAAAGGCATTGATTTTATCGCAGTACGAAGAACCGCCAATTCATCCAGGACCACTTTTTCTACCTGATTGTCCTGTGCACCTCCCATTCTCATGTCTTCTGCTCGTCTGAAAATGCCCATCAAAAAGGACCAGTAACTTTCTTCACCATCGTACATGGGCTGATCCATATGTGCCCTGAACAGACCAAAAGGCAACACTATGCCTTCGACGACATGGTCCGGAAACAAATGCTTTAATTCACCCAGATTCGCGGCTTTCGGACCACACCAGATCCCCGAATGAGATGCCCTCATCGATCGCAAATCCACAACCGATTGGATGGAAAGATCCATCGCCTCAATTGGGACACGAATCTTTTCTTCGCTCCTTACTTTTTGGGCAAAGAGGTCGGTCTCCTCCTCAGTCATTTCGCTTGCCGGCTTGAGAATGACCGATCCGGTATTTGATACTGCATAAAACACCTTTTGACCTTGGAATTTCTTCAAGTCTTGTAGATCCTCTGTACCCAAAACTGCATTGGGGATGCCCAGGTTTCGTGCAAGAAGCTGGACATGAGAAACGAGATTCCCTTCGGTGACTGTAGCAATACCAGCAATGGGCTTCAGATCCGAAGGTGGGTGATGGAAAATATAAATCTTGTCTGCCGAAACATCTACATCATCAGCTTGATCATCAATAACAACCAATTCGCCCATGGCGTACCCGGGATTTAATCCACGAAGCCGGTTGGCTCCCGCTATCCCCATTACCTCATTGGAAAGGCCCGTAGCCTCCGCGTACTTACCTGACAATGCACTAACCTCTAGGCCCAGAGGAAGAAGCACGGATGATCGAACGACATCATCAAGGTATCCGTTAGCGAGCGGCTCAAACTCGGAAAACCGCTTGACAACATCGCCATAGGTCGCTCTCACCATTCCTGTTCCCCACTCCACAGATGCCTGAGCCTGACGAGTAAACACCCTAAACTGATTCAAAGAGATTTCTTTATTCGTATCGATTTCCAGAGTTTGACTCATGACATCCCACTCCCATAGCTCCAGAAATCCAGTTGCTGCAGCTGCTTCAATGAGGCAACGTACTTTTTTGAAGCGGTCTTGTAACGAATTTGGTTTCCAGGCCGTGGATGCTTGTATGAAGGCTTCTTCCAGTTTCAAACTCAGATCCAGACAAGCACTCTGCGCTTTGGCACTGATTGAATCGTCCATCTGATGCCTTAAGGCGAGCAACAAGTCAGCAAGAAGGAGACTTTGGCGTTTGGCTGAAGTTTCCTTTGGAAAGGAGGTCAGGAACCGATCCAGGTCTGCTCGCAATGGCGCATCTTTTGGAATTCGATTTTTGTATTTCGTAAAATCAGCAACTGCCAGCGGTCTGTATTTCACTTCCAGATCAGCAATGAGCTGGTCGAACAAGTCTGTCACATAGGGAATCATCTTGCTCTTGTTACGCACATAAAAAGAACGAGTCTTATTCAGATCGGATGCGTCTGGCTGACCATGGATCTTCACGCGCAGGTCCATAAACGTGGGGAAAGTATCTGCTATGGACTTTGACGCTGCTCGGATGCGTTGAGCAACATTGTCATCTGCAGCATGAGGAACATCCTTAGCAGATTGGCGAACAAGAAAAAATTGATGCCGGATTGCCTGTGCATCCTGGAATAACCAGTTGTAAAAAGTTATACCCCAGTTGGATTCATCTTCCTCCTGAATAGCACCGCGGTAGAATTTCGCTCGACGCAATATCCATCCATTGTCAGCTTCGGAAAGAAACTTTGTCAACTGGTATTGTTTGATCCGTGAATGGCCCGAATTGGCACCCCAAAACGTGGCTTGATCAGAACCTGCCAGCACCTGGATCAAGTAGATCTGGTTGGACTTGCCCAAGCTCTCGATTTCATCGCGATACCTGGCATGTTGAACACCATTTTTATCTGGACACGGATCACGGGCAGCTCGTGTCGAACCATCCGGGCAAAACCACCGAATATCTTTGAACGGACCCCTGGGGTCCTTCTTATAGCTCTGAATGTATGACGCAATCTCGGCGGGAGATTTGGACTTTGTTTGAGCAAAGACGACGAGAGGAAAACAGAAAACAATGGAAAAATAGAAGACTAGAGAAAACCGGTTGGTAGCCATAAAAGAGGAATATAGAACAGACTGGCACATGCCAGCGACAGAACTCAAAACACGAATGTCGTATGCCAAGTTCACCTGAAAGATAGAGAATTCAGGCCAGCTTACAGGTTCTTCTGTTTTGAATAAAGGAGACTACGATACGGCATTAACGACAGAGTGAATACCTGAGGCGGGGTCAGTTGCACCCCATCCGAAAGCAGTTTCAAATTTACTGCTATCAAAAATATAATCCCGTTTATTTTGATAATTCATCTCTTTGACCTCTCGCATCATGGGTGAAAACAACCCGGCTAAAGAAAGAACAAAACCTGGAATCGTGATTGACTTTGGTGGGATGTTCAATTCGTTCGAAATCAATTTCAGCCAATCTTTACCCGTCAATCGCTCCTTTGTGGTGGGCAAATTCCAGGTCTGATTATATGCGGAAAGCGTGTTTCCGAGTTGGGCTGTAGCCCGCGCAGCATCTGGCGTATAGGTATAGGTATGAACAAATCGTGGAGATGCCAGAAAATTGGCTCGTTTTCCGTTTTGCAATGGCTTGAGTACAGTTTCTTGCAGAACGCTATTCCCAACGCCAGGGCCATAAAAATCAGCACATCGTGCAATGAGAACCTCCACTTCATTATTGCGAACCGCCTCATCGATCATACGAACCAGTTGCGCTCTGACAAACCCCTTTTTACTCGATGGACGAATAGGTGATTCTTCCGTCAAGTGACCAATATAGGCTCTGTCGATCATGTAGATATTATCAAAAAAGACAAGTCTGGCATTGTGACGATGACAAGCAGAGAGCACGTTCTCCATCACAAGAGGCCATTGCGCGGCCCATACTTTGGCTTCATATTTCAATCCTGCAACTAGATAAACCACAGATGAACCCATCACTGCCCGATCAGTTTCCTCCATTGAAAGGAGATCAGCAGACATCACTTCATCTGTTTCATTTACTTTTTTCGGATCTCGACTGACCAAGCGAATATCTTTGGTGTATTCCGTTAAGGCGATTGCGAGATCTTTGCCGATGGCACCGCCGGCTCCCAGTATAGTTTGCATATTCTTCATTTGTCGAAAAGTAAAGGATTGTTTCTTCTTGAAGCACCTGCTTTCGATGAATGTGATCATCTTGAAGACAAACAACTAAAGATTGCGGGAATCCATTGTTCATTCATGTCGATTATCTTGGGCCATGAAGCAGATTTCTCCCGATCAATTCATCACACCCACACGATCCTGGATAAGGGACGTTGTCATCGGCCTGTCCTTCTGTCCATTCGCAGCCAAGCCCTTTCATGAGGAGAAGGTGAGGTATGCCGTTCTTCACCCAGCTCCAATCCAATCCGTATTGGAATCGGTCATCCGGGAAGCCTATTTTCTCGATCAACATGAGGATACTGAAACCACACTCATTATTCTACCTGAAGGGTATGCAGACTTTCTGGCCTATCTGGATGTCCTTGATCTCGGTGAGCAGTTGTTGGTTGAACAAGGATATGAAGGCATTTATCAGATCGCCAGCTTTCATCCGGAGTATCAGTTCGCTGATACAAATCTCGATGATCCAGCAAATTTTACGAATCGATCGCCTTACCCGATGCTCCATTTGATTCGGGAAGACAGTATTACCCATGTCCTGGAAACCTATCCTGATCCTGAAAATATTCCAGAACGTAACAGAGCCGTCGCACGTGCCAAGGGACTTGTATCAATGATGGCCTTAAGGTCTGCATGCATGCGGGATCAATAAGTGAAGGAAGTTATGAGAAATGTTATTTCGTTATTTCGTTATTTCGTTATTTCGTTATTTCGCAAATCAATTTGACATCAATACATTAGTTTCTCATGTATTGGATTGAGTCGAATAAACTCATCAACCAATTACCAAATAAACTCTTTTGGTCATTCGGATATGAACTTTAAAATTTACCTGACCGTCGGCAAGTGGGTTTGTTTTTATGTGTATTAGAATTTGGAATTTCTTCCCCTCACCCACCCTCTTTTCCAATCATATACAATGGTGCCTTTTTACTAATGATTTCACCAGTGCTCAATATTCTAATTTCGACCCGCCGATTTAATTCTTGTTGGCGTGCAGTAGTGGCATTCGGAAATCGCATTTCCCAATTCCCATACCCTTGATAGGTCATCCGATGAGGAGAAACCCCTCGTTGGATCAAATCATCATAAACGAATTTTGCGCGTCGCATTGACAAATTAAAATGTCTTGTGGTGGAATCCACTGGCGGTTGCCAGGGCAAATTCACATGACCGGCAATCTCCACGATAATAGTTGGATTAATGGTCATAAATTGGTGTAATACCGAAAGTTCAGGTACTGACTTTGGCAGCAGTATGGCCTGGTCACCCACGAAATAAAAATTTTGAATATCGGCGCTGGCACCTAAAACAATCGGTTGAATACGGATTTCAAGTGGTGACAAACCGGGCATTGCCTTGACCATCTGGGAGCTGAAAAAATGTCCTGGCCGGCGCACATCAATACGGATTACCTCCCCTGCAGGAAGTGTGTAGTGAAACTTGCCTGAAGTATCACTTTGTAACGAATCTCTCCATTCCCTGGCAAGAATATGGATGTCAGCCACCAATGACTGACCTGTGCTATCATCCTGGATCTCTCCTTGGATGGTTGTCAGCACTCTACGTTTTAATAGTGTAATAGTCGCCCTCCGATTGGCCTGTCGTCCTTCTTCGGTGTCATTGAACGCCAGGGGCTTTGCCTCTCCAATTGCAGTTTTACGAATTCGAGTTGCTGGCCATTCCATTTTCTGAAGAAAATCTGCTACTGCTTTTGATCGCCGTTGTGCAAGAGCGTGGTTGGCTTTTTCCGTCCCAATGGAGTCTGTATGGGCAACAATATCAATCCAGCGATCTTCCATCGTTCGATCCTCCCCGACCAGGAAGAGCAGGCTGTCGGTTGACGCAGTAGAAAGTGCGTCCTTGCCAAAATCAAAATAAATCGTTACTTGTCGGATTGTCATCAATGTATCATAAGGCATTTGTGCAATGCCCGTCTTTCCTGTCAATAAGCAAACAGTAAAAAGACATATCCGGAAAATCATCAAGGCTTGGGTTTGTACTAATGAACGGCATCTTACCGACATAAAGTATCAGTGATCTGTTTTATCCTGCGTGTTTGATTTTCGGCGTCGGGCGCAAATTTGATTGATGCCCGATTGGAGTTGAGTGTGGAGAGTGGGGCATCGACCGTGTTTCCTTTTAACCCGCCCGAGCATAAAGAGAACAGCCCCGAGGCCTCCGATCGAACTGTATAAAAACCAGACTAACCTTCTAGAAGATGCAAAATACCGGAGGAAGCACACAACTGCCCTCCCTCCGGATTGAGTCTTAATCTAACCGGGAGGCAACCCACCCAATAGCTCCACCTGTGAGCGACCCGATGATGGTATTTCCAATAATATCAAATGCCGCCATCTCCAAGTCCATGAATGGGAAAGTGGCCCACATCCATCCGTCGTACCAGATGACGATCAATAGCGTGATCCAGCCTCCCGCTATGCAGCCGCTCATAAATGTTTCTTTATTCATTCGAATGAGCAGAATCGCCAGGAGCAGACTTAGAGCAACCTGAGCGATGATCATTGCCGGAAAGTCAGGCTCAAGATTTCCACAGTCGCCAATGGCAGCCTGCCACTTTTCCATTTGCCCTTTCAAAATCATACCGAAGAGCAACCAACCGGATAAAAACATAGTTACAAATCCGACAACAGTAGAGAGTACAATTTTACGTTCCATAGCTAATAAGGTTGAATTGATGACAAAATCAGGATCTCTTGATCTCTCTTCTGCCATCCATTCAGGTTAGAACCTCAACCACTCACCATAGAAAAACCAAGGAGGGAAGAAAATTACGGCATATTTTCTATATTCTTTCCTTGAGACATGGAATTTATTTTGGCATAGCAACTTTATTGAGGAATAACTATAAGTGTCGATCTGCTCATCAGGGACAACATGGAATGGAGGGTTGAGCTTTATTTCGGTATTAGTTTATTTTGCAAATCAAATTCTAAGACCGAGGACCGAACATCGTCTTCTCGGTCGAACCGTCTCGATTCAAAGGAACTCAAACGAAAGGTGAAAAAAAAAGCGGCAAGACCTGATCGATCTTGCCGCTTTTACAAACGCAATGTGGCGTATCTGATTGTTAGTTGTGGTAGGTTCCGTTATGAGCCAACGCTGTACCGCATACCGCGCAAGCGCCTGCGGTGCCTGAACCGCCTTTACAGCCTTTTGGACAGGAATAGTGCCAGACTCCTTTCGCATTTTGCGGTGGCTCGGCCGTTTGAGGCTGCTGTCCAGGATTCGGGGGAGCCGCTTGCCCCATTAGGTGATATGCATCATTATGGACATAGTCTGCGCCACAAGTAGGGCATTTCCCACCAGCTGGACCGCCGCTACCCGCACATTTGTTCGGGCAATAGTAATGCTGTGTTGATCCAACAGGAGCAGCACTACCATCTGGAGTAGCTTTACCCTGAATAGGCGCATCAGCATCAGCTCCTGTTACAGTGATCGGGTTTTGAGCGGCACCTGGTGCTGAAACTTCAGGGGTCTTTTCTTCTGGTGGAGTATCCTGACTGCAAGCAGCAAAGAAAAATGGCACCATGGCCAATAAAAAGATCTTCAAGATATTCATAGGTTCTTAGATAGATGTGATGACAAGTTCCAAAGATAACAACACCCAAGTAATTGGGTTCATTGCCTTTATCAATTGCAATTCTCAGGCCAATTCTAACAATCCGGCCTCTGATTATAGCTTATTTGCGCCTTAAGTCGACTGTAACAAAAGGGACTTCAAGCGAAATTCGATTACAGTCGTTCCGGGAGATGTAGAATTCAGATTCCAGTGAAGTACTACCATTTTCAGCCCGCAACAACAAGTAATCTCCTGGAATAAGCATCCACGATTTTTGGTCCAAGACCATCCCGTTTACCGACCCATCAATTAACAGATCATTGGGATCAAGTAGGGTGCCATCAGCTTGAAAAACGACCGAACCAGACTGACTGTCCACCTTCCAGGTGCCTACAATGTTTTGACCAACCGGTGGTGCATCACATGTATCTTTCTGGCAGGATGTCACTAGCAGTAGAGCAGGAATCAACAGAAGCAAACCAAAGCGTATTGTCATTGTAGCGGTTTTATCGAAGATACAACGAGTCTGTCAGATAAAATGAGCATAGGTTTGATGTCGTTATTTCGTGATTGCGATATTTCGTTATACCGAGGGAACAGGGATGAGGAATGAGGGATGAGGGATGAGGGATGAATTTGGTGTTGGGCGTCAGGCGTTGGGGCCAAATAGCTTAATGCCCAATAACTACTTGGGAGTTTCTTTGCGCCTTTATGACTTCGCGCCTACTGCGCCTTTGCGAGCAACAAACTCCTGTTGGAGAGCCGATGAAGTGTAGTGAGTGTTTTTTCCATATTTCGAGGGCTGATAAGTTGATTGTAACGGCTGCTTCAGCTGCCGCATTCCATATCTCGAAAGCGGAGATGTACGAAGACGGTGTTATTTCGTGATTGCGATATTTCGTTATTTCGAGGGCCGAGGGATGAGGGATGAGGGATGAATTTGGTGTGGGCCCCATTTCTTTGGCATCCTGTTCATCATGAAATCATGAAAATCATGGTTCAGACAATAAGTTGCGTTATTGGGTTATTGGGTTACTACCTGCGGCAGTCAGGATTTCGAGGGAACAGGGATGAGGGACGAGGGATGAATTTGGTGTTGGGCGTCAGGCGTTGGGG
>JAHEAU010000265.1 GCA_024642625.1 Lewinellaceae bacterium | reverse complement strand
GGCAATCCAAGCGAACAACATGTTGACCATTGGCTGGAATTTGCGGTCGTTTGATACTGTATCAGGCTCGCAGGAGAAACTGTTAACTAAAATTCGTCGCCAACTCCACCCAGGCGGCATTCTGCTTTTTCACGATTCCGCATCCGTGACAGTTCTGGGCCTGCAGAAGGTCCTGGACATCCTACACGAAAAAGGGCTACAACCCGTTCAATTAGACCTGCTCATCAGGGAAGAACCCTATCAGTAACAGGAGTTTTACTGTATTACAGGCGAAACAGAAGTCCAATGTGAATGCCAGCAAAGTTTATCTTTACCCAGTCAAGCAGAACAGATTCAATAGCGGAGGAAAAAACCTTTGATATCCTGGGCTTCCGTCAGAAACAAGATTCGGGAAAAGTAAGAACACATGCTGTTAAATACATTTTATACCATGACTCTGGGGACAGAAATAACTGATTCCAGAATCATGGCTACTATGACCTTCATTCGGGAAAGCCCTATATTTAAAGGCCATTTCCCGCAACACCCAGTAGTCCCAGGAGTCTGCATGTTTGCCATGATCAAAGAATTATTGGAGCAACAATTCGATACCAGCCTCCAACTTGTGGAATGCAGGAATATGAAGTTCTTGAACATGATTGACCCCGACCAGACACCCAAGGTGGATGCTGAAGTGAAAATCCTGACAAATGTTGATGGCCTTTTGAATGTTCAGGCTCGATTATATAATGAGGATACCGTATATTTTAATATGTCTGGTGGTACCTATCGTGTTAAAAACAACCTGAATGGATCGGTTTGAAAAACTTGGTATTGTTGTTCTGATCCCGACCTTCAACAATGCCACAACTTTACCCGCAGTACTCGAAGACGTACTGACTCATACCACCCAAATCTTGGTTGTGAATGATGGGTCTACCGACGATACAGAGAATATTCTGGAGCGGTTTCCACAAATTAAAGCCATCACCTATAAGCCCAACAAAGGAAAAGGGATCGCTATACAAACCGGTTTTGCTGCTGCAAAAGAAATGGGCTATGCATATGCAATTACCTTGGATTCAGATGGCCAACATGATGCACAAGATCTATACAAACTAATTGACAAACTCGAGGAGACAGGTCCGGCGCTCATTATGGGTGCGCGAAATATGGATCAAGATCATATCCCAGGAAAAAGCAACTTTGGTAATCGTTTCTCCAACTTTTGGTTTTGGGTAAACACGGGCATTTCACTGCCAGACACACAATCGGGATATCGGTTGTACCCTATCGATCCATGTACGAAAATTCACTATTTCACAAGTCGGTTTGAGTTTGAAGTTGAAGTCATGGTTCGTGCAGCTTGGTCAGGTGTTCGAGTAACATCGACTCCGGTTTCGGTCTATTATCCACCTGCTGACGAGCGGATCACACATTTTAGGCCCGTACCCGATTTCGCGCGAATTAGTGTGCTAAATACTTTCCTTGTATTCACACGATTCTTATACATCCTGCCAAGGAATTTAATTCAGGCTTTATTCCGTAAAGAAACCTATGTTGATTTAAAAAACGAATTGATCAATCCAACAAATTCAATTGGGGTTCGCAGTGCCTCCGTTGGATTTGGTGTCTTTATGGGCATACTTCCCATATGGGGCTTCCAAATGATGGCAGCTTTGGCACTTGCGATTATATTTCGATTGAACAAAGCCCTGGTCCTTATCAGTTCAAATATTAGTATTCCACCTATGATGCCAGTCCTCATTTACTTGAGCTACCATCTTGGAAAAATATGGGCCGGTGATAATGCGCAGTCCATAACATTTGATGACGCTATGACCATGAATTCAATTCAAAAAAATGTACTACAATATGTATTTGGAAGCATCATACTTGCCTTGATCAGTGGCGGATTATTCTCATTGATTACGTGGAGCTGGTTGACCATACGATCAAAAATAATTGAACAGTAACTTATGGCAAACTTCTTCCTCTTCTGGTATGATTTGCTACTAAAAAACCGCACACTTACATATGTGCTAATTGTCTCCACATTTGGCCTTTTGGCTTGGCAGGCGACACATCTTCAGCTAAAAGAAGATATATCCCAAATGCTCTCTACTGGTGAGGATTCCCAAGAGGCATTTACAGCATTGGAAAACGCTGCATTTTCTAATCGGATTATGGTCTTACTCTCAAATCGGGATACCGCATCCGAAACAAATCGAACGTTACTCATTCAAAATGGCGATGCTTTTGTAGAGGAACTGTCAACAAGTTTTTCGACGACAATAAAATCATTGCATTATATCACGCCAGATTCTGTGATTGGAGAACTATTCAGCATCACAGAAGCCCATTTGCCAATTTTTTTAGATTCTAGTGATTATCCAGGAATTGATTCCATTATCACACAAAATGGTATTGAACGCATTGTTCAACGAAACAATCTCACTTTAATGACGCCTGTCGGTTTTGCATTACAAGGCCGTATACGATCTGATGTTCTTGGACTGGATTACCTCGCGCTGGGCAAGTTTCAGAAATTTTCAAAAGATAAAAAATTCGAAATTTACGGTGGCCGTTTGCTTTCTAAAGACGGCAAGCATCTCCTGCTCTATTTTACACCTGACATTCCATCTGCTGAAACCGATCAACTCGTTCTGTTTTTTGATTCGCTGGACAATGTCATTCGTCAATTTGAATATACTAACACAGATATAAAGATCAACTATTTTGGACCACCTGCTGTCGCCGCAGGGAATGCAAAAGCTATTCGGGGAGACATTAAACTGACTGTGGGTTTGACCATTTTTCTTTTACTGATCATCTTCTTATGGTATTTCAAACACTGGAGTGCCCCTTTGCTAATTTTTATACCCACCCTATTTGGCCTGGCTTTCGCCCTGGCTGGAATGAGCTGGTTTAAGGGATCTATTTCAGTAATCGCGCTTGGCTCAGGATCACTGATTCTTGGCATTGCCGTTAATTATTCTCTTCATTTTCTCACACATCAAAAACACCACAGTGACATTCGAGAAACGATAAGGGAATTGTCATTCCCAATGATAGCGGGAGGGTTCACGACGATTGCTGGATTTCTATGTCTCATGTTTGTCAATGCTCCTGTATTACAAGATTTAGGACTATTTGCAGCACTCAGTTTGACTGGTGCATCATTATGCACTCTTATCTTTTTACCTCATTTGGTCTCCTCAACGATCAAGTATACAACTAGTGAGCTACCCTCAAATAAATTAGGCGAACTATTTACAGGAAAAACAGGTCGCATTACAGGGTGGCTGATCCTGCTGATC
Source organism: Lewinellaceae bacterium (assembly GCA_024642625.1). Taxonomy (GTDB): domain Bacteria; phylum Bacteroidota; class Bacteroidia; order Chitinophagales; family Saprospiraceae; genus JAGNXB01. The sequence goes on along the minus strand of JAHEAU010000265.1, from coordinate 1,335 downwards.
ACACCTGTCATGTTGTATTTCGCATCAAAAGTTGAATTTGAAACCGACATGAATGCAATCAACTTCATGTCCAAAGAATTATCAGACTCTGAAGGCCAAATTCAAGCACTAACTGAGGGTTATGACAAAGTCTTGTACATCAATTCAACTGGACAATATTTGGATGAGGCTCTCGAGAAAATGGAGACAGCCGGTAATAAAATAGATACATGGACAAAAGAAGGCTACATTCAAAGCGCATCATTGGCGACAGGTATTCTTCCTTCACTACATGAACAAAAGCATCGAATAGAACAATGGAAAGCATACTGGACAGATCAAAAAATAGAACAAACAGTTTCCACATTGAAACGAAATAGTTCCGATTCAGATTTAGAATTGGAATCTATCGAATCACTTATTCTCAAATTAAAAACCAATTACCAACCGCTTACTCCCGACAGAACCGCTTTCCTGCAACATACATTTCTTGATCAGCTGATTTCAGAGCATGAAGGAAAATGGCAAATTACTGGATTAATCAATACATTTAAAAGTAAAACTGACCACCTATACAACCTTATAGAAGAAGAGAGTGAAGTTGTTCCATTTGACCGGCAACGGCTAACGGTCCAACTGGTCGGCGCTGTCACGAATGACTTTGGCTTTATCACATTATGGACCTCTCTCTTGGTCTTTATTTCTCTACTAATCATTTATGGTCGTATCGAATTAGCTTTTATTTCATTTTGGCCGATGGCCATTTCCTGGATATGGATTCTAGGCTTGATGACCCTTTTCGATATTAAATTCAACGTAATCAACATTGTACTATCGACACTCATTTTTGCGCTTGGAGATGATTATTGCATTTTCACAACTGATCGGCTTCAAAAAAAATATACATTCAAACATATCCAGGTTGATTCAACTTTTTATTCCATATCACTTTCGGCAATTACTACAATTGTTGGAATGGGTGTGTTATTTTTTGCTCATCACCCTGCACTGAGATCCATTGCATTTGTGGCAATTATTGGCATCTCAGCAGTATGGCTCAAATCACAGTTAGTCCTTCCTGGTATGTTTAGTTGGTTGATTACAAAACCGACAAAACATCGACATGAACCTTACAATTTCATCAATCTCCTTTTATCCATATTCGCTTTTAGTTACTTCTTTTTCGGGTCAATCATTCTCTCTATAATCGGTTTCGTCATAGTTTATTTATTACCGGGCAATCTGAAAAAAAGAAAACTGTTCTTTCACACCCTACTTTCATGGTTTGTTAAATCCCTGGTTTATGTAATGTTCAATGTAAAAAAGACAATTCTGGATATGCCAGAAGATCAATTC
>JAHEAU010000264.1 GCA_024642625.1 Lewinellaceae bacterium | reverse complement strand
CTCTACGTGAGTCGATTTTCCTTCCATGACCTATTCAGTTTTAGCTTTTTGAGGGTGGTTATCATGCAACATGCGGATGGCAGGTGTCTGATCATCGTCGTATTGCCCATTGCGAGTTGCCCAAATAAATGCTCCCAGGAATCCCAGGGCGATCAGCAAACTCAGAGCAATCAAAAGGATCAGTACTTCCATCTTTGAAATATGGCGCAAGTTAGCGCGCCGCTAAAATGCAAATTTTGATTCGGATCATAAAGCGGATTGATCATGATCATGGATAGCTAAACCCAGACGTTTGGATAGAATATGGCTGGTTACCCATGCATAAAGAACAACACTCATGCTGCTCAATGGCATAAGCACTGCTGCAATGACAGGTGACAGATCACCTCGAACAGCAAATGACAAACCGACCACATTGTAAATCAATGCCAATCCAAAAGCGATATACACGTGCTTGACCAACTGTTTTGCCAACTTATGGATAACCGGCAAAAGGGTAAATGACTTCGCCGATAGGATCATATCAGACGCCGGCGTAAAATTGTTCAATGACTCCGTAATCACAATACCAACATTACTTTGTCGTAGAGCACCAGCATCATTCAATCCATCTCCGATCATCAAGACCTTGTGGCTGACTTCCTGAAGGGACTTTACAAATTGAAGTTTGTCTGCTGGAAGTTGATGAAAATGCAGATGTTCATTTGAACCCACCAGTCGAGACAAATAAGTTACGTCTACAGGGTGATCCCCACTGACTAGGTGCATTGTCATTTCGGAAGGCATACCTGTCAGTGCGGATTCCAACCCGTCTCTGTACCGGGGTTGAAACTGGAAGGAGCCGAGAAAGTGATGGTCGATATGAATCTCAACTGTTGTGATTTCTTCAACAGGTTTGTTCTTTTCTGTAGAAAAGCGACCGATTGAAAACGTTTTTCCATTCACCTCTCCACGCAATCCTTTTCCGGCGATTTCACGAAATGAAGCTACATGAACCGCTCGAGGAGGCGTGCCCAAATGGCTGGACAGGCTTTGACTGAGCGGGTGGATACTCTGCCGGCACAATGCAGAAATAGCCTCCTTATCTGCTTTGGACAATGGATGACCCAGCCATTGGATGTCGCTTTGATCTGCGTAGGTGATCGTACCGGTTTTGTCCAGGACGAGCACATCGGTCTTTGCCAGAGCTTCAATGACCTGTGGGCCTCTGACATAGGCCCCATTCATACCCAGGATCCGAACGCCGTTTCCCATCAGAAAAGGGACGGCCATCGCTAATGCACAGGGACATGCGATGATCAGTACTGAAGAAAAAGCATGTAAAGCAATATCGGGATTAACAATCAGCCAATAAGCCAATGTACCCAGTCCAACAGTTAAAATGATCCAGGTGAAATTCCGGCCCATAACTCTGGCAATCTGGCTGGCCCGGCCTTTTTCATCCTGCAGGAAAGATTGTTCATTCCAAAGCTGGGTCAGATAACTTTGTTTGACTGTGTGGCTGAGATGGATCAACAATCTGGTCCCTGTCTGCCGGCCTCCGGCAAAGATCTTTTCTCCAGGTTTAACATGTAGAGGTACACTTTCCCCACTCACAAAACTGTAGTCAATCTGGGCGTCACCTTCCAGCAGGATTCCGTCAGCCGGGATCAATTCCTGATTGCGGACGAGAATTCGATCACCAGGATTCAGTTGATTTAAGGAGCGTGTGGTCCCATCCTCCAAAGTGGCGGACACAGGAAAATAGGATTTGTAATCACGTTCAAATGAAAGGCGGTCAAAACTTTTTTGTTGGAACCATTTGCCGATCAACAGGAAAAAGATCAAGCCGGCCAGGGAGTCAAAATAACCGGCACCCGAATGTGTCAGGACTTCATAGCTACTTCGGATAAACAAGGCCAGAATGCCCAGTGAAATGGGAACATCCATATTGATCTCCCGAACACGAATACCCGTCCAGGCGGATCGCATATAGTCTGTCGCAGAAAAGAAAAAGACCGGAAGGGCCAAAGCCAGATTCAGGTATCCGAAATAGCGGCTAAAAAGGCCTTCCTGTAGCGAATTCAATCCGAGATACTCCGGAAAGCTGAACAACATGATATTCCCAAATGCAAAACCGGCCACACCGAGCTGATAGATCAATCGTCTGTTGACAGCAGGGGAGGCATCTTTGTCCAGGTCAGCCAGTCGGATAGCAGGTCGGTACCCGATGTGGTCAAGCAGTTCGACAAGTTGCCGAAACGTGATTTGATCCTCTTGAAAGACAACGGATAATTCTCGGCGATTAAAATTGACCCGGGATTGTTGAATGCCGGGATGGAGGCGGTACAATTTTTCCAGGAGCCACACACAGGATGCACAATGAATCTGTGGCAATTCGAATTGTGTGCGAACCGTCGTTCCTTGTCGGAACAGGATCAACTGATCTCGCGTCTCGGGATCATCCAGCCAACTGTAATCAAGTCGTTCTCGCCGTGACAGGGAAAACCCTGGCTGTTCACCCATGGCGTAAAAATCATCCAGGCCGTTCTGCGTGATGATCTGAAAAACAGTGTGGCACCCCTGGCAACAGAAATTCCGGTCATCTGCTGACACCGTTTCATGGCCACAGGGCTCTCCACAGTGATAACAGATTTCTGATGATTTCATTACCGGGGTCTCCTCCAACAATGTCTCGGATTTGACCTGAACCATGAGGACAAAGCTATCTCGCTTTGACAGTCAGTCATGTGACCAATCTGACAGGGAGCGGTGATCATGATCATCCGACAGGTTGGATTTTACGAATTACCCGTCGGTCGTAAACATATACAGCCACAGCTGTCAATGCGGCCAAGGCAGCAAAAATGGCCCACATCAGATCAGGGCGTTGCATATCTCGGGCCATAGCGCCATATAATTGCCCGGAGAGTATGCCTCCGAAGAGATTGCCGAGGGCAACACACCAGTAAAAATAACCCATGTACATAGCCACCTTTTCTGGTGGTGCAATTTTACCCGTGTATTCTTTTGATTTTGGACTGGCCATCATTTCCCCAAATGAAAAGACTAGAATGCCAGCCAGGACGATCCAGCCAGTAGTGCCAAAGACGAGTATGCTGAAGCTGACAATCGTAATGATGACCCCCCAGAAAATAGTCGTGAACGGTTTCATTCTTGTAACCAGGAAAGAGACCAATACCTGGAACAGAATGATGGCTCCTGCATTGAAGTTGATCAGATATTCTGGATTAATTTGCCCTTCATTCACCATTGAGGAATTGACCCAATCGGCTGCACCTGAGAGCCCAATGCCGTTGAGGAGACTAGTAAAGCCAGACATCAGATCGGAGGTATCTGTGAAGTCCCGGATGTATAGAGGGAGGGTATAAAAGAGTTGATTGAAGCAGGCCCAAAATCCGGACATGATCAATAAAAAGAGTCCAAATCGCCAATCGCCCAGTTTCATGGGCTGTAAATACCATGTTGAACTGTCGTTCTTTCGACTGCGCAGCAAAAGGTCATAGACGACATTGACGATAACCCAAATCACGACAAAACCGATGATATGTGCCCAGGTAAATTGCCCGTCAGAAGTAAATTTGGAGCCCAGAACAAGGACGAAAAGCAATCCGAAGATGAAAAGAAAAAAACGGCCATTGCCAAGTACTTCGACCATATCGGACATCACCTTTTTCAGACTGCGCGGATTGGTTGATTTGCTTTCCTCGGTTGGTTCCTTGAAGAAAAATGCGAGTATAATGAAGTTGACCGAGATCCAGATCGCTGAACAAATAAAGACATATGACCAGTCCCATCCACGGACAATGCCTGCCACGATTGGGCCGACAAATCCCCCGATATTGACCATCATATAGAAGATGCCAAAACCCATAGAGGCAGTTCGGTCGTTTGTGACCTTGGAAATCGTGCCAATCACTACTGGTTTGAACATAGCGGCACCTATAGCTACGAACATAAATGCCAGGAAGAATGTGGGGAAGGTCTTGAACTGGCCGAGCAGCAAGTAGGCTGGCACCAGCACAAGAAATGCGGCGAATAGCATTCGCTTGTATCCGTAGCGATCTGCCAGGGCGCCGGTGACCACGGGGAAGAGATAGAGGAAAAATGTCACTACCCCCTGGAGCACGCCGCGATCTTCATCAGAGAACCCGAGTCCACCATCGCCCACAGCACCAGTGATATAAAGTGACGAGACGGCAAAAAAGCCATACCAGGCCATCCGCTCGAAGATCTCCATGGTATTGACAGACCAAAAGGTCGAAGGGAATTCACTTAGCCGGATCCGATTACTGGACATAGGGGTTGGGTTTTAGCCGCCTAAGATGCTAAAATCTTCTGGGAATAGATTAAGGAAGCTCTTTTGGGTAGGGATTTGGCTGGTTGACTTGCGGAGTAGTATAGCTGTCAAACGGCAACGAATCAGGAAACGAGTGCTCAAGACTTCATGCAGGAGGTGAGTCAGGAGTTGATCAAAAGTTTGGAATCAATCAACCGCTGGTAAAACTGTCTATTTCGTTGCTTCTTGAGGAAGTGTTCTCGTTTGATTGCTTCAGACCTGGAGTCAAAGGACTCAGAATAGACAATGGTCCAGGGCCGTTTCCGGGAGGTTGGTTTGGTCTCGCCTTCGTTATGTTGGATCAGCCGA
>JAHEAU010000263.1 GCA_024642625.1 Lewinellaceae bacterium | reverse complement strand
GCACTTCTCCTTCTTGATTGGCATAAATGGTTAGAAAACAGAGATTGATTCCAAGCTGGGGGACAAACACCGTTTCTCCAACTCCCCTGACCTCATCTCCTGCAAAGACACCTACGATGTTACCTGCATTTAAGATGTTATTCCCCTGAAAATCTTCTGCAATGACTACCGCATTCATGCTGTATTCATAATTTTGAGGAACTACCATCCAGGGATAGGTGCTGAAGTGTACGCCATCCGCATACCAGTTCAGTAGATCTTTTTCATTTGGACTTTTTCTGTACTCTCCCTCTTCTTTTTCACCCTGCAATGTTTCTTGTGGAGGATAAATCAACACATCAGAATTCGCAAGCTTCAACAGGTAGCCATTCGGAGAACTCAGATACGGAAGGTTTCCGATCCACCCAATACCATCTACAAATTGGGCGAATCCGGTCTGACTCTTTATGATATCTCCGTCAATCGCACTGAGGGATGAAAGTGCAGAAGAGATAGACTGTCCTCTTATCGGAAGGTAGCCGATCCAATTCCATCCTGCTACCAATGGAATGGGTGTCACAGGGTCAACTTTCGGACCTATAAGAGACAATGAATCTTTGGCTGTAAGATTAATTTGATACATTGCCAACGGCGATAGCGAGGCTAGGTTACCTTGCCAGCTTTGAAGCAAGGTAGAATACTGGCTGAACTGCGTTTGACTTTTAATCAATCCCCCTTCAGGATGGGTAAGGCTTGACAATGCCGGGTTGACTTGTGAAGAAGCTAAATCAACATTGTACGATATCCAGTTCCATCCTTGTGTCAGATGTATTTTATTCAGGACCTGACCACTCGTATGGATAACTTGTGGATTGGTAGGAGTACCAATTAACTCATCTACAGTATATGGAAATTCTTCAACGATGTTACCATAGATTAAGCATGCGGAAGCATCCCAAATTTGAAAGGTCACGGTATCTCCTATCACTTCATTGTTATAAATCGTTAAAAACACAAGGAACTTATCAATCTCTGCCTTGTATTGCACTCTTCCAACTCCTGCCAATTGGCCATTGATAAAGGCACCAACCAAATCTTGTTTATCCGATGATAGGGTGTCTTCAATGTTCAATTGCAAAGTCATGTTCATGGAGTAACTGTAAGCCGCTGGATTGACATACCAATCAGGAGCATGACACACCACCCTGACCCCAAGGTTCAATGGCTCAGTCCCGCCCATGAAAAAGGGATTGATGCCTGGCAAGGTGGTCAACATCAGTGTATCACTCCAATTTCCCAATGTCAGGGTAGAATCAATAGCAATAGAAATCTCTTTGACTTCATTGGCTACCAGGGTTCCCTGGTCAGGAAATACTCTTGCCCATGGCGGTACATTGGTGATTTCAAACGGCACAGGATATCCTCCTCTGTTGTGAATTCTGGCGGTCAAAAGCGAAGTGCTTTCTTCGTATTTCGTGACCCCAATGCTATCAGACATCCATGCCAATTCGTTACGATCCACATAAAACTCCCAATCGGTGTAAACCAATGCGTTTCCGGTATTGTCTTCAATATCGTGAAGCTCAGCCCTTAAAATCCGGTTTTCAAAAGTAGCATTGTTGAAATTGGGATCGATGATGATTTTGTTTTCAAAACAGGTCACATCCACATCGATGAGCTCATCGGTAGTTGCGTCATAGAGTCCGACATTATTTGCATTAAACAGGTCAGCTTGAATCAACGAATTGCAATTGATGGCCTTGTTGAAGGTGAATGAAATTTCATCACCCACATTGTAAACCCCGTCAGAAGGTTGTGGAGTTCCCACCAATGAAGGAGGTTGTCTGTCAATCGTTCCTTTGATGATTTCCGAAAATCCGGGTTTATCTGCAGCCTGTCCGCTGCACTCAGCCCAGGCATGTATTTCATAATCACCATCCGGTAAGCCACCGGTATCCCAATAAAATTGAGTGAATGCCGGTTGCAACAAATCAGTTTCCGAGCCAATTCCTGACCAGTTGGGATTATACCTTTCGTAAGTTCCAGGAATGTTGATCCATGCTCCGTCTCCATTCGTTTTCCTGTATTGCACACGGATGAGTTTAAAATCAGTTGCGTACAAGTCATAACCTGATACGGTAATTCTTACGCTATCGCCGGTGAGGCTGTTATTATGAACAACCCAATTTTGTTCCGGTACATTAATGTTTACCTCACTGCATGGGCGAATGAAGTTGACACTCAAAGAAAGTGCTTGGTAAAACAAGGAGTCCCTGTCCAACGGCAAAGAAAGTGCAAAGTTCCTTTCCAACTCGCATTCGGACACCATCGCAATTTGAAGATCGTTGTAATCATAGGCTACGGGCCCCTTTTCAACGGTCAAAGTTACAGGAATGGACTGTCCGTAAGGCACAATGTACTTAATCGTATTGTTATTCAAAATGGTTCCATTTAGAGAAATGATTGCTCCGTCTGGATTGCTCGCTGCAATTGATGTTAAACCATAAGTCCAATCTTCGTTGGTGGCACTTAAGTTTCCAAGGTTCAACTTAAATACTGCTTTTTCGTAGGCAGGTACATTGATCTGTGTAAAAGAAGATCCAGAAGCTAAGTTTAAATTGACGGCCTCCCGATTTGCCGTATTTTCTTCCCATGGACAAGAACTTTGACCGGCTATCAAATTAAAAACCGGTGTCTTGTAAATGGTATCCATAGCTACATCTACACTGAAAGCATCTCCTGCATCATTGTCTCCCAAAACATAACCCGTCGTAACACCAACCTCTTTTTTTGATTCATTTATGTTGGTACCCTTACTGGTAGAATAGGTGAATTTCAATTCATCCTCTGCGCTTAAACCAGCTGCACCACCACCATAAAATGTTCGTACAAAACCTTCTGAGTTGACATACTCTTTAATCGACTTGTTAGCGGTCGTATCACTGGTCTCAGAAAATTCATAGGAAACGCCGGAGTCATACGAAAGATTTTTAAGAAACTCAGCCTTCATTTTGAAAGTATCGTTGTCCGTCAAAAAACTTTGCCACAGCTCTTTTGAATTGGCGTAATTTGCCAAATCAGTACTGTCAGCACCACTCGGAGGGTTAGTCAAGATGTTGTCCAAATATCGAACGATGTTGTTTTCGATGTGAAAACCGGAATACATAAAGGTAGTAGCGCCCAATGGTTCAACGGTAGTGATCTGTTGTACAGCCGCCTCGCAAGTCATGGAATTGAAAATCACTTCATCCGCAAAACCGACAGAAATATTCATTCCAAAACCGACGTAGATGTCAGCATCTTTTCCAACGATGGTCTCGTCCGAGGAGGTGGCAATTCTTTCCTTAGTGTTCAGACAAACTTCCATCGACGATTCATCCACCTTTTTATAGACGACGTTTCCTGAAATCTGAAACCCAAATTTAGTTTCTGTTTCTATGATTGGTCCTCCCACCAATGGAAATACTATTTTCACTTTAGGGCCATTATCAATCGTGGTTCCACCTCCCGAACCTGTGGTGTAATCTAAATAAGATGAAATCGTAGTACATACATTGTTATCTTTCTCCCAATAAGAATAACTTTGGTCTCCAGGAGGATCTCTGAGAATAAGGATAGGTACTTCCGGAAGTTGTGTAGTAAATGTATTTTCCTTATTTCGGATACCTGTGATGATGGCTTCCTCCAAAAAGCTACCTTTTTGACCGCGTAGTGATGTCGCAATGATCTGTAAAGATTTAATGTAGGGCGGTGATGGATTTGGTACACCCGCTCTGAATGTATACATGAGTTGAGTACCACTTAAAAATGTGTCAATTCTAGTGTCTGAAAATCCATTTATAATTTCTATTTGTGCCGTGTCAAGAAAACAGACTCCATTGTCAATGGTATCCATCCCGGATAGGAGGTACTCGTACTGCTCCTTCACCTTGACTACAATCGTTTTTTCTTCCCCTTGGTCAAGTACGATCTGAGGCGGAGAACACCCTGGAATAGGGTCTAAGCCACTTTCTATGATGACATCCGGTGGGGCAAAATAGATGAATTTAACCAGCGTATCTCTTTCTGATAAATTTACTGTTTGACCTCCGGCGAGTTGAAAAGCGAGTTTCACTGCCGGATTAGAGTGTTCAATGACTGAAACCGTAAAGGCTGATAAAGGAGGCAGATTTAAAAATTCAAAATCACCTTCCTGATTATTGACTACCAGCAGTTTTTCATAACAACCGTCTATTGAAGAAAGCTTAATGACACATACCGTCCCTTGGCCCGGAGGTATATCTGCCTTAATGATCGATTTCTCACATAAGCCCCCGGCAACTTTTCCTGTAATTGTTCTGGTGGTCAGATCGCTAAACAATAGGCCTGCTTTCGGATTGATCAGATTGGTTAGCTGCCAGCTTGCCGGTTCAAATGCATGATCTGCGAGTTTCGGGGATAAAATGGCATTCGTACCAGGGTCAAAATCTATTGAAAATTTTCCGGTAGAGTCGGTGTAGACTGCCGGTTGAAAAGAGGTGCCATTGACCAATATTTCTACGCCTGAAGCAAAACATTCGGTATTTTTGTACCTGACGTATCCGGAGACCGGGACTGTAGACCGATCGGTAAAATCTACCTGATCCACAGACGTAACACTGGGGTTTAGCGTGACCTGTCTTGAGCCAGGGGTGAAGACATGAGGTGTTGTTACCTGATTGGAAGCA
>JAHEAU010000262.1 GCA_024642625.1 Lewinellaceae bacterium | reverse complement strand
CATGCAGATACAGATGAATATTATGAGGAGTGGTGGGATGATGTGAAGGAAGAAGATGGTTGGATTTGTTTACTCAATACCGAGAAACATGTCTATGAAGAAATCAATGATCGTCGACTGGATCATTATATCCATGTCGGGCCTCATTTCAATGATGTGATCTGGCGATCGAGGCGGCCAGAATTTCTCTATCTGGCGGCGAGTCAACTTATCGGGACAACCGTCCGTCAGATTGAATAAACTTAGATCATTTTTACTTACCCCCTTCTTTTACTTGCCTCTGAAAAAACATGATCGGATCATATGTTGTTAAAAATAAAGTGCCGTCTTCGACAAATGAGATAGCAAAATTCAAGGGGATAATCTTGCCATAAAGCTGTTTACATTCGGTTCCTTCCAAGACAATTCGCCAAGTTCCCATGACCGGCATCAATTGCCATGAACATACGCCTGTTAAACCATTTTGACATGAACCTGTAATTCGAATTTCATCATGCTGAATAGTCCATTTACAATCGACTTGTTCACCACTTTTCGCCAAAGGAGATCTGGTCAACCATATATTCAGCAAGTCGCATGTTGTATCCAGTTTCATTTGGGCTTTAAATTCGCCCAAATATTTTAACGACTCCTGTTGAATTGCACTTTCTCGATATTGAATTTGCTTGCGAATATAGTCTCCAAATAATTCCGACTCCAGGCGTTGATATAGGGCTTGCCAATACGGCTGTGCATACCAGTTATATACAAATATCTTTTCGGGCTGACTATTGACAGCGGGCATAAATTGCACTTTCTGGGCATGCTGAATCAGCATATTGACCCAGATCTTGCTTCGATTGTCTAAACCCACAGGCTCTGGAAAACCCATACCCTCTCCCATCCATAAAATGGGAAAATTATACCTGACAAAGACCTCTCCAGATTCTGATCTCTGGAATTCCAACTGATGCGTATTCCTAGGGCTACCGATAGGACTAAGTTTGAGAAATAAAACATTCTCAGCAGTCAATGAGTCTACCGCAAACTGCCTTTCCTGCCCTAAGACCAAGACCGGAACAATTAAAATCAAGATGCAGGCAAGCAACCTGTTTTGACGTCCTAAACGCACCATTATCGAAATAAATGTCATTCAATTGAATATCCCCTATTAACCACCAACCATTTCCATCAACTTCAACGTTGTCTTCCAATTCCTTGAAGTGGCATTCACCTTCAATTTTGATTCCCAAAAATTATTCGATAATTTGGTTCGACCTGCACCGGTATTGAGGTAAAGGTAGATGATATCATCCTGGATGAGAAATTCATCATCGCCTTTGAATTTAACATCGATTTCCGGGACATCTTTTGGAGTCTGATCCAGGAAGACTATGTATATTTTTGAGTGGTCAACATCCAGCTTATTGAGGTAGGGAATTCGGGTGACAACCCTTTTTAACTTTTCGGCTGTTAGAATTTGTGTGGGCACATCAAAACCATACTCTGATTTAATCGCACTTTGTATTTGGTCAACCAGAATTGGAATTTGCTCTTCTTTTGAGTCAAAAGCGATATTCCCACTCTGAATATAGTTGGTCACATTCTGGAGGCCTGCTTTTTCCAGGAGACTGATCAGGTCCTTCATTTTAATCAACTTCTGCCCGCTGACATTGATACCTCGGAGAATAGCGACAAACCTATGCATTGAGTAAAATTGAAGTTCTTCCTGATTCCATGTATTTAATTCATCATTGCAATGGCCTTTCCTGCATCTCATCCCAAACCCGTTTGAACTGGAGGTCCCCAAGACCATAGATCGGATGGTTTTTTGAAAATGCTTCGAAATGAGCAACAAATCCACCTTTGGGATCTTTCTTTATAATTTCAGAGACGATCCGCTCCATCGGGCTCGAGCCTGACTCATCCCGGTATCGCTCAACTTCGGCGTCGATCGCAGGCAATAAAAAGTCAAAGGAAGATAATGGGCCGGTCGCTAATCGATGCATGGCGATCCGGTCTTCGTATTGATAGGCCTTCCACAAACTTGCAAATGCGGATCGGTGGGCTGGAGTAATTTCGATTTTCTCCTGGAAGCTTTGAATCAATCCCGCTTCATCCAGTTTGCCAAATGAAAACCTGGATGATTCTATTGGACGAACCAGATACAGGGGATGATCGCGCCTCGCCTCATCCAGCAACCAGCAAACAAACCACATATTCACCTGGCAAAACAAATCATCTTCAAACCATAACGAAACCTCCTCACCATTCGGAATAGTTTGCATTTTTTTGAATTCAGCCAAACTACTGTCACGGTACTCCTGAATGGGAACACCATAAACATCCAGAAGAAATTCTTCACGCGATTGTGCCACCTGAACTAACGTATTGCCTGTGACATCGCCATCTACCATACACTCCCGGGCAACAAGGGTGCGGCCTTCAAGGGATGCCGGGAACGTGTTGAGGAGAGAGTCGCCGTTTAAAATATGAACCATAGTGGGTTATTAGGTTATGCTTGCCCGCCGAAGCTTTAGCGTAGGAGGGAGTTGAGGAGGTTATGAGGTTTTGAGTTGAGGAGGTTATGAGGTTTTGAGGGGGATCGGTTGTCAGTTTTCGGTTGTCAGTTTTTCCGAATTTTTATCCGCCGTAGCCTTGGCCCCCCAGAACTCGGGGTCTGGGGAGGACCCACTTCCCACTTTGTATGTTTTGGTCATTTGTATTTGGGATTTGGGATTTAGGATTTATTTGAATTTTGGGATTTGTCTTTTGGTGTTTACTTGTCGGTATTCAGTCCTCGGTATTCGGTCTTCGGTATTCGGTCCCTTACATTCTGATTTCTGAATATCAAATTTATACACTCTACTCTAGATGTCGGTTATCCGTTGTCGGTCCTTGGCCCTTGGTCTTCGGTCTTTGGTTTTCGGACTTTGAATATCTTGGTTTTGATACAAAGGGCGTAAAAATACAAAGAGAACTTTGGAAGGGCCTTTCGCCTTTCTCTTTTCGCATTTTGCCTCGACCCCGAGCATTCGGGGAGCGTGATCGGCATATGGATTGACACACCACAAACTTTGTCAATAAAGGTTTTTCGCAAGGCCTTTAGGCATTGAAGTGACCGTCTCTATCGCCAAAGGATTCAGCTCTCGATTATCTCTTCTCGTTCGAAATAACCCAATCATGACTGCCAGAGGAAGTAATTCAATTTCAAAATTAAATTTTCCTGCCCTCGGCCCTTTCTAGCTCTTAGAAGTCATTCATCTGTCAACGGCTTGGAAGGAAGAAGAAGGGTAATCGGACAAGGTCGTACATTTGCCATATGCATCAATCCGGTTTTGTCAATATTCTTGGCCACCCCAATGTGGGAAAGAGCACGCTTATGAATGCCCTGGTGGGTGAGCGAATGAGCATCATTTCCTCAAAGCCACAAACCACACGGCATCGAATCCTGGGAATATTGAGTGGTGACGACTTCCAGATTGTCTTTTCCGACACGCCTGGTTTTGTGCTACGTCCTTCCTACAAAATGCATGAGAAGATGAATGCATTTGTTACCGGGGCATTCGAAGATGCCGATCTGGTCTTGTTGGTGACGGAACCGAATGATCCCTATGATGAAGAAGATCCCTTGATTCTTCATCTTCAGAAAACGGAATCGCCCCGATACCTGGTGATCAATAAATCTGATAAATTCCCGGAAAAGGAATTGGAACGTGTCAAATCAGAATGGCAGGCGAGATTGGATTTTACTGAAGTATTCACCTTGTCGGCTCTGAAGAATACAGGCACGGAAGAACTGTCTACAGCTATCCAGGCCATGTTGCCTGAGGGACCCGCCTGGTATCCTAAAGATCAGCTTACCGATCGTCCGGAACGGTTCTTTGTAGCAGAATTGATCCGGGAAAACATCTTTGAGATGTTTGGGCAGGAGATACCTTATTCCTGCGAAGTCGTGACAGAATACTATCAAGAACCGGCGGAAGGTGAAAATGACATTGTTCGCATTGGTGCTGAAATTTATGTGATGCGCAACACCCAAAAAGCCATCCTGATCGGCAAGGGGGGCAGTGCTATCAAGGAGTTAGGTATTCGTTCCCGGAAAGCGATTGAAGAATTCCTGGGTGAGCATATTTTCCTCGAGCTCCACATCAAAATCCGCCCGAAATGGCGGGACGACGATCGGATCCTGAAGGGTTTCGGGTATGGGTAAAGATTGAAGGTCCAGGCTTTTGCTTTTGACCGTTCGCCATTCGCAGTTTGGCCCCCCCGAGTACTCGGGGTCGGGGCTGTTGGAACCAACTTTTTAAACTCCAAAACTTTCAAACTTTCAAACAGCCCAACGTTCAGCAGTTTGTGAGTTTGTGCTTCGATGCACTCGCAGTTGGGGTTGCGCTATTGGAACTCCGTTTTCATACCTGATCCCTCGAAATGACGAAATCTTGACTGCCGCGGCAGTAACCCACCTTCCATTGAAGGAAGCTTTGGCTTGTAGGACCCAACGCCCAATACCTTTTTCAGCCCTCATCCCTGGGTCCTGATCCCTAGAAATAACGAAATAACCCAATCACGAAATAACCCTCTTCCAACTTCCGCATCTCCAGGGGGGGGGTTGACCCGAGGTGTTGAATCCGTTATCTTTGTTCAAATCCCATTGACTAGATGATGTCTCCCCCCCCTCTGGAAATCATCGTCGCGGACCCGCATCCTTTGTTCCGCGAGGC
>JAHEAU010000049.1 GCA_024642625.1 Lewinellaceae bacterium | reverse complement strand
CCCCTGAGATATGGGAAGCCGCCAGAAGATTTCTTCTTGAGGAGGGCAAATCGGTCTGAGATTATTCCTTTGGTAACGTCCGGATCGCCTCCAGATATCGGTTGACTTCCTTCTTAACTTCCGGAGCAAGAATGACCACACCAATAATATTCGGAAACACCATGGCAAAAATCATTGCATCGGAGAAATCGACCACTGCGCCTAGACTGGCTGAAGCACCCACTACAACGAAAATCAGGAATAGCGCCTTGTAGATCATTTCATTCTTGCGATTCCTGCCAAAGAGATACAACCAGGATTGCAGTCCATAATAAGACCAGGAAATCATTGTCGAAAAGGCAAATAAGACAACAGCTATAGTCAAGATATATGAGAAATGAGGAATGACCGAATCAAATGCAGTAGCTGTAAGTGTTGAGCCATTTAGCCCATCCCCGGCACCATAAACAAGGAAACCGCCATCGATATTTGTAATCACTATGACTAACGCAGTCATTGTACAAACCAGAATGGTATCGATGAAAGGTTCCATTAAGGCGACCATGCCTTCACTGGCAGGATACTTTGTACGGACAGCAGAGTGCGCAATCGCAGCAGATCCGACACCCGCCTCATTTGAAAATGCAGCCCGTCGAAATCCCTGGACCAATACGCCGACAAATCCGCCAGCTATACCAATAGGTGTGAATGCACCATCCCATATCAAACCAAACGCGGTAGGTATCTCGCCAAATTTGGCAGCCAGGATGATCAATGCAGCAGCGACATAAATGCCAACCATAAACGGAACAATCTTTTCAGTCCAGGCACCAATCCGTTTAATTCCACCAATGATGACAATACCCACCAGGATGGCAAAGCAAATACCAATTAAAAAACCTGCCGAACCAGAATGAATGGAAAATGTACCTGTCAACATTTCAGCCGCTTGATTGGCTTGGAACATATTTCCCCCTCCAAACGATCCACCGACGCACATAATGGCAAAAAAAACTGCGAACGCTTTGCCCAGTCCAGGTAGGTTGTAATCTGCCAATCCCTTTTTTAGGTAATACATAGGGCCACCATAAACGGTGCCATCAGGTCCGATATCTCGGTATTTTACACCCAGGGTACATTCAGCAAATTTGGATGACATCCCAAGAAAACCCGCCAGGATCATCCAGAATGTGGCGCCAGGGCCACCAATGGCAATGGCTATTGCCACTCCAGCAATATTTCCCAAGCCGACTGTGGCAGATAGTGCTGCCGTCAATGCCTGAAAGTGACTGACTTCGCCTTCATGGCCTTCAATTCGAATGGTATCGGGAAGGTCGCCATCCACAATGTTCAAATCCGACTTGAGCACCTCCGTAGTTGGCCCCTCAATTCCGGAATATTTCCCGCGAATGATATTGATGGACTTGATTAAATGCCTGAAATTGGGAAAGCCAAAATATATTGTGAAATAGGCAGCACCGCCAATAAGTACAATTAAAACGATGGGAACAGAAACCTCAGGCGACAAGGATATACTATAAAAAATGACGGCACTGATCGCATCCGTTGCCGGCTTTACCATATCATTAATCCGTTCGTCCAATCCTTTGGCCATCGCCATTCCTGGGACAAAAAGTGCTGTGATCAGGAGCCAAATAGTTTTGTAGAATCCTCGTTCCATACGCTTGAGTTGTGTTCGTTGAGAGGGAAAAGATACCCAATTCTATCAATTCGTCTTCTTTGACTTTATGAGGCTAAATGTGGCAAAGTAGATTGCCCAATCGATTACGGGCAAGGTTGAACTATCTGAGAATGACATTTCCTAAGTGACAAAAGATGACACTCATATTCAGATTCAATATCTGGATTGGCTCTGTTATTCGGAGATCGACATTCTGATTCGCCAATGATGGGGAATCAGATTGTTCAATCTTCCCGGCACCACCTTTGCCCAGCCTAGCCCAAATCCATTATACGTAATAAGGCGAATACCGGAATCGGGATCCGAGGTCGGAATTGTTTCCTTTTTAAGGAACCGCAGTGCATCTTCTTTAGCCAGCTCGAACTTAGGTATGTCGGTATGACAAATGCGGGATAAAGCAAGGGCATGATCCGGGATAAAGACAGTTGGTGTCTTTCGTTTTCCCACAATAACCCCGGATTGAATATCCAGCGCACTATGGATCAGATCTCCGGCAGATTCCAGAACATTTCCGGGCATCGCTCGCCACTGATCCTGACGGCCCAGAAACCAATTAAACCGATCACCCTGGACGTATTCGTGGACCATTTCAGGCGGTTTTGCTGGATTGCCCAAATGTCGATTTCCATTTCCACGAACATTGCCGGCATAATGCGTAGTATGATCCATCGGTTTCTGAATCATACACATGTATAGTCCCTCGCCTTGAAGTCGATGCGGATAACACCGAAATCCACGATCAGATGGTTGAATGCCCCAATCAGAGTGCATGTCTGGCCGGATCTCTTCACACCCCGTTTGACGGATTAGGCGTTCCATCTGGTCCTCATTCTCTTCCCTGTTATATGTACAGGTTGAATAGATGATATGGCCACCAGGGCGGAGAAGCTGCATGACCTCCTGCAGGATATTCTCTTGACGATTGGCACATTGAGATACGAGGTCCATGTCCCATTGTCGGATAGCCACAGGATCTTTTCGAAACATCCCTTCACCCGAACAGGGTGCATCCACCAAAATGATGTCAAATCGTTCAGGATGTGCGGAGGCGAGCTGCTCCGGGCTACATCGGGCAGTTAATACCTGGGGATTCCCCCATCGCGTCAAGTTCTCAAAAAGAATGCCGTGACGATTGGGATGAATTTCATTTGCCACAAGTATATCTTCCGGACCCATCATCGACAAGAGATGGGTCGCCTTTCCACCAGGTGCGGCGCAAAGATCCAACAGAGTTCGCGGTGAACTCGACGGAGGCAACATCTTGAAAAATGACTCCAGGATCATGGATGATGCTTCCTGGACATAATAACAGCCAGCATGGTATAAAGGGTCGAGGGTGAATACCGGGCGTTCGGTTAAATACGCCCCGGTAGTACACCAAGGAATCCCTTGCTGTGGCTCGATTGTAGAGGCCGATTTGAATGGGTGATGGCGCACTGAAGTGGGGCTTGGAGTCGACATTGACTCCTCGAATTCAGAATATTCCGCATCCAGCTGAATACGCATACGATCAATAAACAAGGGGGGTAACTCCATTTGTAGCTAAGATAACAGACCTGCTAGTGGTCCACCTTTTTGAAACAGTTTATCAACCTTTTGATGGATTGCTGGATCCTGAATAAGAGGCGGTGCATGATGTGGTTTGGTGCGGGCATCCAGAATCAAGGCACCCTCACATCCCCAATGCTTGTTTACCGTGAAGGATCGAATGCCATGAATATCATGAGAAGGATTGGTTCGGGTAAATGTGGTCCAAAGGAAGTTGGATAGATTGGCTGCTGCAAATTCAGCATCATCTTGTAAAAGAATCAGTGGAAATGAATTTAGTTCAGTTTTTCCAAGTGCGTCAATTAGTCCATTGAGTGTGTTCGCTTCCTCTCCATAGTTTGTAAACTTGGGGCCGGACAAAGCAATTACTCCAGGCATAACGATACTGGCCTGAGTCCACTCAGAGGATAGTTGAAGCTGGGGAAGGTCGATACCCAGTGTACGAATGACTGGGCCGCGACAAGCCATCACGACTTTGGAGCCGGCATTCCATCCGGAGCCGGAATAGTCCAGTGTATCCATTGTAGTTTGTGTCTGGAAATGGAGATCGCGGTCCCATCTGATCCGCGCCAATACATGCTGGAAGAAAGCATGAATATCATGGCACATGAAGGCTGGATCATCAGACCCATCGGCGATGATGAGAAATTTGGCAAGTGTGGTCTGTCCCTTTCCCAGAAGATGATTCGCTTGGGTGAGAATCTCTTCCGGGACGGGTTCACGAAACGGCATGTACCGTTCTGTTCCTACCGCGAGGAGAAGGGGGTGTACACCAGAGGCATCCACCGCGTGAACATCGCGAATGCCCGGGAATTCACTTGGAAGCAAATCCCCGACCAAGTCATGGATCAGACGCCCGAAAATAGAATCCTCTTGGGGTGGTCGGCCGACAACCGTGAAATGCCAGATGGCATCCTTTCGATGATAGACGGTCTCAACGTCCATTACTGGAAAATCATGGGCGAGACTGTAATAGCCCAAATGATCACCAAATGGCCCTTCCGGTTTCAATCCTTGTTTCCGAATTGTCCCCGTGATGCAGAAGTCCGCCTCGTTGGCAATGAAATGTCCGTCCAGAAAATGGTAAGGGAACCGATGGCCATTCAACATGCCAGCAAAGGTCAGTTCGGATAATCCTTCGGGTAAGGGCATAATCGCCGAAAATGCATTTGCCGGCGGACCACCGACGCAGACCGTTGCTCGGAAAGGTGCATCAGATTGGTTGTACTGCGTGTGGTGAATGCCGATCCCTCGGTGCAGTTGGTAGTGCAAGCCGATCTCCTTGTTCATGACGTAGTCATTACCAGAGAGCTGGATTCGATACATGCCAACATTGGAAGTCATGATATTCTGGCTGTTGGGCGGTAAAGTCACCACTTGGGGAAGAGTGACAAATGCGCCACCATCGTCCGGCCAGCTTTTGACCAAGGGCAATTGATCGATTCGTGTTTTGCCAAAGGTCACTGCTGCACGACTTTTTTTAATCGGAAGCCCTCTTATTGCTGCTAAGGGTGCCCATCGATATTTCCAGGGATGACGAAGGATGGCCATCGGATCACCTTTTAGTTGCACCACCTGTTCGACCAATGGAAATGTGTCCTTGAATAAAAACCGAGCTCGCTCGTAGGTACCATATAGATTGGACAGAGCCGGGAATGGAGAACCGTTAACTTGGGTGAAGAGCAGGGCAGGTCCCCCAGCTTCTTGTACGCGACGATGTATTTCTGGCATCTCGAGATCCGCATCAACTGGTTGATCAATCCGGACCAATTGGCTTGTTCGCTCAAGATCATGCGCCGCGGAGGCGAGACTTCGGTAAGACATACAAGAAGAGTTTGAAACGCAACAAAGATATTCCACATGAGTTTGTAGTTTTGTCCGCAACAGCCTGATGAAACAATATCAAGATCTACTTCGCCACATTCTGGACCAGGGAATGGACAAATCTGATCGTACCGGAACGGGTACGCGGAGTGTGTTTGGCTACCAGATGCACTTTGATTTGGCTGATGGATTTCCCATGGTCACGACGAAGAAGCTGCATCTCAAGTCGATTGTATATGAACTCCTGTGGTTTCTGAAGGGAGATACAAATGTGACCTATCTTCAGGAAAATGGTGTTCGGATCTGGAATGAATGGGCAGACGAACAGGGTGAGTTGGGTCCGGTGTATGGAAAACAATGGCGTTCATGGGAAGGTGCTGATGGCCAAACTCATGATCAGATTAAAACAGCTCTGGAATTGATCAAACACCAACCTGACTCCCGACGTATTATTGTTTCTGCGTGGAATGTTGGTGATTTAGAAAAAATGGCTTTGAGCCCATGTCATTGTTTATTCCAATTTTATGTGGCTGATGGTAAATTATCCTGCCAGTTGTACCAGCGATCTGCAGATGTGTTCTTGGGCGTTCCATTCAATATTGCCTCATATGCTTTACTCACCATGATGATGGCTCAAGTCTGTGGGTTGAGGCCGGGACATTTTGTACATACATTTGGAGATGTCCATTTGTACACCAACCATATGGAGCAAGCCAGATTGCAACTTTCCCGTGACCCACGCCCGTTACCAACAATAAAAATCAACCCGGACTGCCGGGATATTTTTGCTTTTGAATTTGATGATTTTACCCTAATAAATTACGATCCACACCCTCATATCAAGGCAGAAGTGGCCATATGATTATTTAGAAAAAATCTAAATAGATGGTCTTCTTAACGTTTTGATTGGTGCTGCTTGGACCGGATTGTATTTTTGCCGTGACATTAAAATGACAATTCCCTCGTATGGTGAATAAGCGATTGATAATCAGCCCACTGCTTTCCTTGGTCTTCCTTTTGACCGCATTCGTCGGTTCGGCAGAAGTGTCTGTCGAAGCAGGAAAGCAGCTCTTCAAAGCCAATTGTGCGCAGTGTCACAATAGGAATATGAAGGATAATTTAACTGGTCCCGCACTAGGTGGTGTAACAGAACGTTGGGCAGGACGAGAAGAATTGTTATACAGCTGGGTTCGGAACTCCCAGGCGGTCATCGCCTCCGGGGATCCGTATGCAGTTGATATCTACAATAAATGGAACAAGGTGTTGATGACTCCTTTTCCGAATTTGGCAGATGATGACATCGGTTCTATCCTTGCCTATGTTGAGGCTGTCTATACAGGGACAGAAGGTGGAGCTGCCGTTGCCGCCAATGCAGTTGCTGTTGTCGAGCAACCCAAAACGAATTACACACTGATTTATAGTGTACTTGCTCTATTGTTGGCGTTGATCGCTCTTATTTTGGCAAGGATTGTTGGCAACCTTGATCACATGCACCGCGTAGCCGCTGGTGAAACAGATGCACCCCGGCCATCCATTCGCCAAATACTGACCTCCAAATCTGTCATCGCATTTGTGATTTTTGCTTTGGTTGTCTTGGGTGGATATACGACAGTGAACAATGCTATTTCCTTTGGTCGTCAACAAAACTACCAGCCGGAGCAACCGATCAAATTCTCCCACGTCACTCATGCTGGTGTGAATAAAATCGATTGCCAATATTGTCATGATGGAGCGCGTCGCAGCAAACAGAGTTTAATCCCTGCTGCAAACACGTGTATGAACTGCCACAAAGCCATTAAGAAAGGATCGACTTATGGCACGGCAGAACTGACCAAGATATTTGCTTCAGTAGGATACAACCCCACGACAGATACCTACATTGAAAATTATAATAATATGGCTACCGAGGACATCGAAGCCATATATAAAAAGTGGATTTCTGACAATTATATCGCCGACAAAGAATTGGCATCCCTGGATGCCAAAGGCGAAAAAGCGGTCAAGGACCAATGGAATAATCTGGTGCAATCGCTCACTAGCGAAAAGGATCCAAAAATCGGCGGACCGATTGAGTGGAACCGGATTCACAACCTTCCAGACCACGTCTATTTCAACCATGCGCAACACGTTACAGTCGGTAAGTTAGACTGTCAGCAATGTCATGGTAAAGTGGAGGAGATGGCAGTTGTAAAGCAGTATGCCACATTGAGCATGGGATGGTGTATTAACTGCCATCGCCAAACTGAAGTCCAATTTAAAGACAACGAATATTATAAATCGTATGAGAAATACCACCAGGAGTTAGCTTCCGGAAAACGGGATAAAGTCACGGTGGAAGACATTGGTGGTACAGAATGCCAAAAATGTCATTATTAATTTCCTCATTCGTAATCGTTTCGCCAAAACAGCTAATCACCTTCTATGAAGCAGCCTAGTAAGGAAATGTGGGTCAGTGCCCAGGACCTTCGGAATGATCCGGAGCTTTTGGCAGCATCTCATCGCGAATTTCCGGAATCCTCCATTGTCGAAGAACTTGGTCAGGAAGGGACCATGGACCGCCTGGAATCCTCCCGACGTGATTTTCTCAAGTTTCTTGGATTCAGTTTGGGTGCAGCTACGGTTGCTGCAAGCTGTGAGATCCCTGTAAGGAAGGCGATTCCTTATGTCATCAAGCCAGACAGCATAGTGCCTGGTGTTGCTTCCTATTATGCCAGCAGTTTTGTGGACGGGGGTGACTTCCTGCCCATCCTGGTAAAAACCCGAGAAGGGCGACCTATCAAAATTGAGGGAAATTCAATTTCCCCAATGACTGGAGGGGGTACCAGTGCTCGAGCCCAGGCTAGTGTATTGAGTCTTTATGATACAAATCGGCTCCAATCTGCCGGGAAGGTCGACGATGGTCAGGTGACCAGTATGACTTGGGATGAGTTAGATAAAGAGGTCAAAGCCAGCCTAAATAAAGGGGGCGGGATTCGCCTTGTTTCACGCACGGTAATCAGTCCGAGTGCGAAAGCAGCGATAGCCGCTTTTGCTGCAAAATACCCAACAGCAAAGTGGGTACAATATGATCCAGTTTCCAGTTCCGCGTTACTGGATGCACATCAGATGAGTTATGGTGTTCGTGCCATCCCATCTTATCATTTTGATCAAGCCGAAGTGATTGTCAGCTTTGATGCTGATTTTCTGGGCACTTGGATATCTCCTGTTGAATATGCCAAAGGGTACAGTAAAGGCAGAAAGCTCAACAACCTCAATTCGGCAAAGATGTCCCGCCATTATCAGGTGGAGAGCTATATGTCGATGACAGGCTCCAATGCCGATCATCGGATTATGGTTAAACCTTCTGAGCAAGGAGGAGCTATCGCCTCATTATATAATGCGATTGCTTCTGCCAAAGGTGCAGTGACAATCAACGCTCCCGCGATCAATGACAAAGCCAAAAGTGCACTGGCTAAAGTGGCTACAGAACTGCTGAACGCAGAGGGCAAAAGTCTGGTCATTACAAGTGTAAATAACCTTGCAGAACAAGTGCTTGTCGCCAAAATCAATGCCCTTCTGGGTAACGATGGGACAACAGTTACTATGGGTGACGCCAGCTTGCAGCGTCAAGGCAATGACAAAGACATGACAGGCTTGATTTCAGAAATGAAGTCCGGTTCAGTAAATACGTTGATTGTTCTAGATGGCAATCCGGCATTTGATCAGGCTCAGGGAGCGGCCTTCCGTGAGGGAATGGCCAAAGTTGCCACACGAATTTCTTGCGGAGGAACGCTTGATGAAACCGGTGCCTTGGGCAGCCACGTTGCACCAACGACACACCTTCTGGAAAGCTGGGGCGATGCACAACCTAAACTGGATCAGGTCTATATGATCCAGCCAACAATTTCACCGCTATTCAAGGTGCGGCAATGGGAAGAAAGTCTGTTGCGTTGGTCCGAGAGCTCGGATTTGGACATCACTGCTGAGCAGCCTTACTATGAATATGTCAAGAAGCAATGGCAGACCACATTTTTTAGCTCACAATCCGGTGCGGGAAGCTTTACCTCTTTTTGGGAAAGCACACTGCACGATGGACTGCTTACTTTAGGTAGTGGATCAAGTGCAGGTAGTAACAGTGCGGATGTCACGGCGATTGCTTCGACACTTACAAAACCATCAGGAGGAGACGAGATTCAGTTTTTTGAAAGCATCAACATGGGAGCTGGCCAATTCGCTGGAAACCCATGGTTGCAGGAAATGGCGGATCCCATTACTCGATGTGTATGGGGTAACTACTTGTTTGTCCCTATTGGATGGGATGGAGGCAATGATTATACTTTCTTTCAGGGAATGGAAGATGGTGATCGTGTCCAACTCGATATCAATGGAGTTTCACAAACTGTCACCATTGTTCATCAATTTGGTCTCATGCCGGGCACATTTGCAATAGCTGTGGGTTATGGGCGCCAAACAGTAGGCAAGGCGGGCCGAAATATTGGATCAAACGTTCAAGACTTCCTGTCTATGAATGCCAATGGATATGCTGCGAACGTTGGCCTGGCTCCGACTATTTCCGCCAAAGTTGGACGTGATAAAGAATTTGCTTGTGTACAGCATCACCACACAATGGGTGTTACAGGTGCTGATCCGAAGACAGGAAAGACCATTAATGTAGATGAAAAAACAGTCTCTACCCTTGGTGAAGGCTACCAGGGGTCATTGGTCGATCGATCGATCATTTTCCGTGGAAATCTAGCAGCATTAGGTGAGCTGGAAGAGAAAATCCATCACAAACGCGAGGAATTTCAGGCTCTGAATGACAAGTCGCTTTATCCTAGTTATGATGAAGTCTATAAAATGGGCCATCACTGGGGAATGCACATTGATCTAAATGCATGTACGGGTTGCAGTGCGTGTACAGTCGCCTGTATGGCTGAGAATAATGTGCCAGTTGTAGGTAAGAAGGAAGTCTTCCGTCACCATGAAATGTCTTGGTTGCGGATCGACCGGTATTTCTATGGCGAAATGGAAAACCCTTCTGTGGTTTATCAACCAATGATGTGCCAGCATTGTGACAATGCGCCTTGTGAAAATGTATGCCCTGTTTCAGCGACCAACCACAGCTCGGAGGGTCTCAATCAAATGGCTTATAACCGTTGTATCGGGACACGTTACTGCGCGAACAACTGCCCGTATAAAGTACGTCGTTTTAATTGGTTGGATTATACAACTGCTGACCTCTTCCCAGCAAACGAACCACGCTTGAATGGAGAAGAAATACCTTTTGGAGCAGACAACCTGACACGAATGGTATTGAACCCGGATGTGACAGTACGTGCTCGGGGTGTGATGGAAAAATGCAGCTTCTGTGTTCAACGGATACAGGAAGGCAAATTGACGGCGAAGAAGGAGGGCCGCGCACTCCGTGATGGCGATGTCAAATCTGCTTGTATGACTGCCTGTCCTACCGATGCAATTACGTTTGGTGACCTGAACAACAAGGACAGCCAACTGAATAAGGACCTTGAATCACCATTGGTGTATAAGGTTCTAGAGGAAGTGAATACGCGACCATCGGTCAATTACCGTGCTCGCGTATTGAACCGTGACGAATCGCTTGAAAGCTAATTGCCTCAATTAAAAAGCAAGGAATATATGCACGCTCCTGTTGCACCCGTACGTACCTCATTGATTGAAGGGCATAAGTCCTATCACGATATTACAGAGGACCTGTGTGCGCCAACTGAAAAGGCGCCTAGTTTATCCTGGATCATCGCGTTTATCATATCCATCGCGACGATGTCCTTTGGTCTTTTTTCGTTGGCTTGGACAATCTGGTTTGGTATTGGTTCATGGAATTTGAACCGGACCATTGGTTGGGGATATGATATCACCAACTTCGTATGGTGGATCGGTATTGGACACGCAGGTACGCTCATTTCTGCCATCTTGCTTTTGTTCCGTCAGAAATGGCGTACCGGTGTAAACCGTGCAGCTGAAGCGATGACCATTTTTGCGGTTGTCTGTGCAGGTCTGTTCCCGGCTACGCATACAGGCCGTCCATGGTTTGACTTTTTCATGTTCCCCTATCCGAATACACGTGGTCCACTGTGGGTGAACTTCAACTCTCCATTGCTGTGGGACCTTTTTGCAATCAGTACTTATTTTACTGTATCACTTCTTTTCTGGTATACAGGATTGGTACCTGATTTTGCAACGGTACGTGACCGTGCGGTTGGCTTTCGCAAAAAGTTGTACAATGTGTTGTCATTTGGTTGGACCGGATCGGCCAAGCATTGGCAGCGTTGGGAAGCGCTTTGTCTGGTTCTTGCCGGATTGGCGACGCCCCTTGTACTTTCGGTGCATACCATTGTAAGTTTTGACTTTGCAACTTCTGTTATTCCTGGATGGCACACCACCATCTTCCCTCCATACTTTGTGGCAGGGGCTATTTTCTCGGGGTTTGCCATGGTATTGACGCTCATGATCATTACGCGGAAAATCCTGAACCTACAGGAATATATCACGATCAATCACATCGAATCGATGAACAAGGTCATCCTATTGACCGGCACCATCGTTGGCGTTGCTTACCTCACTGAGCTGTTCATTGCCTGGTACTCAGGCTACCTGTATGAACAGTTTGCCTTCTTTAACAGAGCAATGGGTATATATTGGTGGGCTTATTTCGGGATGATGGCTTGCAATGTACTGTCGCCTCAAATATTCTGGATTAAGAAATATCGCCGTTCGATATATATCACGTTCCTGATGTCCATTTTTGTGAATATCGGTATGTGGTTTGAGCGTTTTGTGATTATTGCCACGACATTGGCACGGGATTACCTCCCATCCAGCTGGAGTTATTACACGCCGACTTGGGTGGAAATCGGAATATTCATAGGTACTCTTGGTATCTTTTTCACTCTTTACTTGCTGTTTACCCGTTTGGCTCCTGTTGTTGCAGTAGCCGAAGTCAAACATATTCTGAAGTCTGCAGGCGACCAATATATTGGTGAGCGCGCCAAAGGAACTCAGGGATCGGAAGCCATTCATGAATCTGCCCATTAATAGCCAGAAACAATGAGTCAACACACAAAGGAAGTTTTCTACGGCCTGTACAATGATGAGGAGGACTTGATCCACGCCATCAAAGAGGCCAATGCGCAACATCTTGATATCATGGATGTGTATACTCCTTTTCCTGTTCACGGATTGGATAAGGTGATGCATTTGGAAGAATCCCGATTACATATCGCTGGTTTTATCTTCGGTTCGATCGGACTGTTGACAGCTTTCGGCTTTATGACATGGGTTTTTACTAGGGATTGGCCAATTATTTTTGGCGGTAAACCTTATTGGTCTGTGCCTGCATTTATTCCGATCACCTTCGAGTTGACCGTATTGTTTGCGGCGATTGGGATGGTAGTTTCTTTCTACACGGTTTGTGGTCTCGGCCCAGGCGTTTCCAATCCTATTTTGGACGAGCGCATTACAGATGACAAATTCTGTATCGCCTTCGAAACCACAGATGCTGATTTGGGTGCCCTTCAGGCTTTTTTCAAAAAGACGGGCGCAGGAGAAGTACATACCAAAACGATTTAAATCTGGCTTCATGCATAATATGATCCTGTTACGAAAAAATCTGTTACTCCTGCTTGGAGCCGTGGCTATATTGAGTATGCCGGCATGTTCTCCGTCTGAGGGTAATGAAACCGGACATGAATTTATCCCGGATATGGCACATCCAGTTTCCTTTGAAGCTAATGTCTATTCTGATTATAGCCTGAATTCCTGGGATGAGGAAAGTGTGATTTCTCGGCGCACGTTGAGTCAGCCAAGAAATCCTGTGAACGGGACAATCGCCAGAGGATATGTGGGTTCTCGTGCAGACAATCTGTCTGTCCTGGAAGGGAGTTATAATGCCAATTCGATTTACACTCCAGCAAATGGCTCTGTACCCTATCATTATGCAGATACAGAAGAAGACCGAGCGAGGGCAATGGCAGAAATCACAACCAATCCATTTCCTATCACTGCGTCAGGTCTAGAAAGAGGGCAGAAACTTTACACCATTTATTGTGGCATCTGCCACGGTGACAAAGCCGACGGCGCTGGTTATCTGGTCCGTGATGACGGAGGTGTTTACCCCGCTCAGCCTGCGAATTTTGTCTCTGACGACTTTATTGCTTCTTCAGAAGGTAGATTCTATCATGGTATTATGTACGGTAAAAATGTCATGGGTGGATACAGCGATAAACTTTCCTATCAGGAACGTTGGGAGGTCATTCATTATATCCGGTCCTTGCAAGCCAAGGTACGGGGAGTGCAATACGGCGAAACAGCCTTAACAACTAGTAATACTGCTCCAACAGAGGAAGCTCCGGCTTCAACAGAAGGTGCACAGTAATCAAGGAAACCAAACTACGCAACAAGCTAATTCACGGATGGAAATGATGAGCGGAGACCATTCTTTTACAATGACCGGCCGAGAGAGGAATGTCCTTTTCGGATTTATGGGCCTGGGTCTACTCTGTATCGTATTGACCTTGTTGGGCGACGATGCTGTGCATTCACGGTTTTGGTCAAACTATTTGATCAATGCAGTATTCTTTACTGGAGTGTCATTTATTGCCCTGTTTATACTGGCAGCATTCACGACTACATATACCGGTTGGTATATCGTCGTCAAACGGATATGGGAAGCATATGCCCAGTTCCTTCTGGTAGGTCTGATATTGATGCTGGTATTGATTATTGGTATTTGGGGCCATTTTCACCACCTATACCATTGGGCTGATGAAGCTGCAGTCGCCGCGGACCCTGTACTCTCAGGTAAAGCCAGTTTTCTGAATAAATACTGGTATACATTCGGAACAGTTATTATTTTGGGAACGTGGTACTTCCTTTTTGCGCGACCTATGCGCAAAATGTCTTTACGGGAAGATGTCGAAGGTCAAGACGCTGACTTTAGCCTTTACAAAAAATATAAGCGTTATTCTGCCATCTTCCTGCCAATTGGTGCGTTTACAAGTGCTGCATTAATCTGGCAATGGGTAATGTCGGTAGATGCACATTGGTACAGCACAATGTATGCTTGGTATACCACCGCAAGTTGGTTTGTGGCCTGCTTGGCGATCACTATAATGTTAGTTATCTATTTGAAA
Organism: Lewinellaceae bacterium; assembly: GCA_024642625.1. Taxonomy (GTDB): domain Bacteria; phylum Bacteroidota; class Bacteroidia; order Chitinophagales; family Saprospiraceae; genus JAGNXB01. The sequence continues at coordinate 3,839 of JAHEAU010000049.1, read as the reverse complement.
AACCGCGGAGTCCTTCCATTTGTGACTACAGAACATATGCATGACTTGGGTAAATACTTGTTTGCTTTTAGTATATTCTGGACCTACCTCTGGTTTTCGCAGTACATGTTGATTTGGTATGCGAATGTCGGAGAAGAGACGACTTACTTCCATACCCGTATTAATCAGTATCCAGTCTTATTTTATGGCAATTTGGTACTCAACTTCCTCGTCCCCTTTTTTATTTTGATGCGGAATGACACAAAGCGAAAAGCAGGTACTTTGTTTTTTGTCGCACTGGTTGTTTTGCTGGGACGTTTTCTGGATTTCTTTCAAATGGTCAAGCCGGGTGTACTACACACAACCCATGAAGCTCTGGCTCATCATGGCGAAGCAGCTGCTACAGAGGCGGCTCATCATACCAGTTCATTTACAGCAGGATTTACTGTGCCGGGGTTGCTTGAGATAGGCACCTTCCTGGGTTTCCTTGCCTTTTTTATCTTCTTTGTTTTCAAGCAATTGGAAAAAGCCCCATTGCTTCCGAAGAACGATCCTTATCTGGCTGAAAGTTTGCATCACCACGTACAATAATCTACCCTAATGACGCCATTATTGATACTCATTTGCCTTGTCCTGATCACGATCGTGGTGATCCAGATCGGAAAGGTGACCGAATTGGCCTCCTCGATCCGGGGAGAAGAAGACACGCAGTTCGAAACGAACCGATGGAACGGCATCATGTCAGTCGTTTTCCTGGTGGTTTTTCTCGTCGGCTGTATCCTTTCGGCAGTATATTACAAGAACTATATGTTGGGCTATGGTCCGCACGCTGCGGCATCCCAACATGGTGGTTCGATTGATTTCCTGTTTGATATCACCCTGTTTTTTACTGGAATCGTCTTTGTCCTGACGCATATCGCTCTTTTCTGGTTTGCCTATAAATACAAGGGCAAGAAGGGGCGAAAAGCTGAATTTATCTCCCATAACAACAAATTGGAGGTAATCTGGACGTTGATACCTGCTGTTGTGATGACCTTTCTTGTCATCAGTGGACTTGACGCCTGGAATGAAATTATGCCGGACGTCGCTGATGATGAAGACTTCATTGAGATTGAAGCCACAGGTGTCCAATTCAACTGGCTTTTGCGCTATCCTGGTCCGGACAATATGCTGGGAACCAGAAACTATAAAAAAATCACAGGAATCAATCCTCTTGGTCAGGACTGGACCGATCCTAAAAATCAGGATGACATCCACCCAAGTGAAATTGTTCTTCCTGTTGGCAAAAAGGTGCGTGTGCGCATCATAGCCCGGGATGTACTTCACAACTTCTTTCTTCCACATTTTCGGGTTAAGATGGACGCTGTCCCAGGTATTCCTACCTATTTCATTTTCACCCCAACCAAAACGACGGAGGAATATCGTCAGGAATTGAGCAATTATGCGGAATACCAGGTTCCATCAGATCCTGAAGATCCAGAAGGCCCGCAGCGTTGGGAGACGTTCGATTATGAGCTTGCTTGTGCAGAATTGTGCGGAAGCGGACACTTCAGTATGCGTAAGGTCGTGCGAATCGTTTCAGAATCTGAGTACGAAGCTTGGTTGGCGCAACAGAATTCGTACTATTTGAGCAATATTCGAAATGGTGATGAAGATCCATTAAAAGGGCAGTTGCTCGATCTGGAAATTTCACAGCGGAAAACAGAATTTTCGTCTGCTGTGAAACAGGCGTTGAGTGCACCAGATTCTCTTGAGAAGATTATTCCATTGAATTATGTCCAATATGAAACGGGTTCAGCCAATCTGACTCCTGATAGTCGGTATGAATTGGATAATCTCGTTGAGGCTCTCAAGGAAAATTCTACGTTGCGAATTGAGATTTCAGGTCATACCGATAATGTCGGTGATGCTGCAGCAAATACGGCGCTATCTCAATCACGTGCTGGTGTAGTCGCAAATTATTTGCACGATAAAGGCATTGATGCCGGGCGTTTCGTTGCCCGTGGGTATGGGCAATCCCGCCCATTAGTAGCGAATGATACTGAAGAGAACCGTGCGAAGAATCGTCGCACTGAATTTAAAATTCTTTCAAAGTAATTTTTGAACGATCTGTAGCTATGGCAAATACGAGAACATACGACGAGGATGTCCTGATCGAGGAAAATGGTTTTGAAGATCACTTTCATGACCACCATGAAGGCGATAAATATCAAACCAGTTTTATCTTTCACTATATTTTTAGCCAGGATCACAAAATGATCGCCAGGCAGTTTCTGATCACTGGAATGTTCTGGGGATTAGTCGGTGCGATCATGTCCGTGATCTTTCGTCTCCAGTTGGGTTTCCCAGAAGAGAGCATGGCTTGGATCAAGCCATTGTTGGGGAAATGGATAACTGTAAATGAAGAAGGGTTTGGCACACTGGCTCCAGAATTCTATTATGCTCTGGTGACGATGCACGGGACTATTCTCGTCTTCTTTGTATTGACAGCCGGCTTATCAGGGACCTTCTCCAATTTGCTTATTCCGTTTCAGATCGGCGCACGAGATATGGCGTCTCCTCTGTTGAATATGTTCTCGTATTGGTTCTTTTTCCTTGCAGGTGTTACAATGTTTTATTCATTGTTTCTCAGCACGGGGCCATTTGCGGGAGGATGGACGGCTTACCCACCATTAAGTGTTCTACCTCAGGCATCAAGTGGTTCAGGTGCCGGTATGACACTTTGGACTCTTTCTCTGGTCCTTTTTGTTGTATCCGTCCTTCTGGGGGGTATCAATTATGTGACTACCATTTTGAATATGCGTACCAAAGGCATGAATATGTGGAGAATGCCGCTCACAATTTGGGCATTCTTCATTACTGCGATTCTTGGTATCCTTTCCTTCCCGGTACTTGCAGCTGGTTTTTTCCTGTTGATGTGTGATCGTACTTTGGGTACGAGCTTTTATATCAGCGAGATATTTGTCGGTGGTCAAGCTCTCGAAAATGTTGGTGGAAGTCCAATCCTTTACCAGCACTTATTCTGGTTTTTGGGACACCCTGAAGTGTATATTATCATCTTGCCCGCAATGGGGTTGGTCTCCGAAGTTTTGGCTGTTCACTCACGAAAACCCATTTTTGGCTATAAAGCGATGGTGTTTTCCATGCTGGCCATTGGATTTTTATCCTTCATCGTTTGGGCCCACCACATGTTTATGTCCGGGGTAAACCCATTCCTGTCAAACTTCTTTGTTGTATTTACTCTGATTATCGCGGTACCATCTGCAGTCAAAGTCTTTAACTGGATTTCGACTTTATATAAAGGCAATATTCGATTCACAGCAGCAAGCCTGTTTGCAATCGGTTTTGTCTCGATGTTTATTTCAGGTGGTTTGACTGGCATCTTCCTAGGTAACTCTACCCTGGATATTCAGTTACATGATACATACTTTGTCGTTGCCCACTTCCACATTGTGATGGGAGTTGCAGCGTTCTTTGGCATGTTTGCCGGCGTCTATCACTGGTTCCCACGAATGTTCGGTCGGTTTATGAACGAAACCATGGGACGGATTCACTTCTGGGGTACGCTCGTTGGCGCATACGCTGTGTTCTGGCCGATGCACTATCTCGGCATGGCTGGTGTTCCTCGACGATACTACAGCTTTGACAACTTTGATACATTTGCCCATTTTGATGGAATGAATAAATTCATCACCGTTGCGGCTATGATTGTGTTCGCATTACAAGTGCTATTTGTAATTAACTTCTTCTATAGTATGTTTAAGGGGAAAGTCCAGAAAACGAAAAACCCATGGGGTGCTACAACGTTGGAATGGACTGCTCCAATTGATGCCCCGCATGGCAACTGGCCTGGAAAAATT
>JAHEAU010000048.1:4115-18101 GCA_024642625.1 Lewinellaceae bacterium | reverse complement strand
TCCGTTCCAGGTTGGATTGAAGCATAACAGCCAGGTCGGGTTGGGCATAAATACCAGCAACTGCGGTTTCTTCACGCATAGAATTCAACAAGCTATCCAGGATTTCTGATTTGTCAAAGGCCTCTTTTCGAAAGTACACAGAGAGCATGGCAGGCAAGGTAATCGTGGATTCTATCCCGGTTCCATCGTCCAATTCCAAATCATCTTCCGCCAGAAGCAATGCTGCACGATCGGGTGAAATATAGTCAGAAGAGCGGACCCATCCGGATCGTTCCAACTTGGTCTTTAAACCCAAGATTTCCGTTTGTGGAATATCAGGTTGGCACTCTACTAAATAGAGTATGGACTCACGAGCGGCATCACCAGCTTGCTTTGCCCACGACAGGCAATACGCAGCTGCTCCTGCGAACAGTAGTGTGACAATCAACGTGATCATCAGATAGATCTGTCGGGACAGATTTCCACGGCGAGATTTCATATTCAAAAGTACGATACTTCTTAGAGGTTGAGGAGTTTGGAGGTTATGAGGTTATGAGTTTTGAGTAGGGGAGGTTATGAAGGTGTTTATTTGGTTATGCGGTTATTCGTTGATGATGGCTATGTGTATCTTCATCCAATGAATTCCGGGATTATTAATACACTCGTTTTCCTCCTACTGTTGCTCGGCATCTCACCGAGCACGTTTGCTCAACATCCTGGAGATATTCAGAATGGTGGATTTGAAACCAGTTTTAGCACCACCTTTTCAATGCCCTCCTGGGGATCATGGGGCAATGGCTCGACCCCTGATATTCAACCAGGACAATGGATGGTTAACCTGCGGCCCCAAGAGGGGAATACATACCTTGGGTTGATCAATCGAGAGGACGGTACCCGTGAGGGAATCAGCCAAAAACTTTTGATGCCCTTAAAAGCTGGACGGTGTTATTACTTTTCAATTGCCCTCGCCCGATATGCTGATTATGCCGGATTTAGCCTTCCCTTATCTTTGCAAGTCAAAGGCAAAACAACATCCGGAAAAGTAATTACGCTCGTTCGATCCCCATTGGTGAGTAATACCAAATGGCGGATATATTCTTTGGAGTTTACTCCGACATCTGACATCCAGGAAATCATCCTTGAAGGATCACCAGGTCCAGGTATTTTGATCCACTATAGAGGGAATATATTGGTGGATGCCATGTCAAGTATTTCTGCGTGCATCCGGGCCTCCCTGTAATCTATACATAGCCGTTTATGAGTGCAGGTTGTCGGTACTCACTTTCGTATCTTTGCGCCCATATTTCAACGAAGTAAGCGAAGCCATGGAATACCGGATAAAAGAATTGGAGGCCAAATGGCAGAACTGGTGGGATCAGGAACGGACCTATGCTGTTCCTTCTGATACCCAAAAACCCAAGTTTTATGTACTGGATATGTTCCCATATCCTTCTGGTGCAGGATTACATGTAGGTCATCCTTTGGGTTATATCGCTTCAGATATTTTTGCCCGATTCAAGCGAATGGAAGGCTACAATGTTCTGCATCCCATGGGCTTTGATGCATTCGGACTGCCAGCGGAACAATATGCCATTCAAACAGGTGTACATCCCGCAGAATCGACGAAAGAAAATATGACCCGATATCGTGAGCAATTGCGAAACCTGGGTTTCAACTACGATTGGTCACGTGAAGTCAACACGTCAGATCCTGAGTACTATCGATGGACGCAATGGATTTTTCTGAAATTGTTTTCCCACTGGTATGATCAGGTCGCCCAAAAAGCCAGACCAATTCACGAGTTGGTGGATCAATTTGAGACTCTTGGCTCTGTCGGCACTACAGCTTGTTGTGGAGAAGAAATGGTCTTTTCTGCAGCTGAATGGAAGGGAATGTCAGATGTGCAGAAAGAGGATGTTTTGATGAATTTCCGCTTGGCCTATCGAAGGGTCAGTTTTGTTAACTGGTGCGAGGAGCTGGGTACCGTATTGGCGAATGATGAAGTCAAAGATGGATTTTCCGAACGAGGCGGATTCCCTGTCGAACGGCGTCCAATGTTACAGTGGTCATTGCGGATCACCGCATACGCTGAGCGGCTGCTGAATGACCTGGATACCCTGAATTGGTCGGATGCATTGAAGGCCATGCAGCGGAACTGGATTGGCCGTTCAGAAGGGGCCAAAGTGACTTTCCCGATCCAAAATACCGAACAGGAACTTGAGGTATTTACCACACGTCCAGATACGATTTTTGGTGTCACGTTTATGGTTGTTGCCCCCGAACATGACCTGATATCCTTGCTGACTACTCCCGAGCAAAAACAAGCTGTTAACGATTATCTGCATTATGTCCAGTCACGAAGTGAACGGGACCGATTATCTGATGTAAAACAAATGACGGGTGTCTTTACCGGGTCGTATGCCAAACATCCATTTACTGGTAAACAAATTCCGATTTGGACGGCAGAATATGTCTTAAAGGATTATGGTTCTGGGGCGATCATGGCGGTTCCTTCTGATGATGATCGTGATCGGGCTTTTGCTGAAATGGCTAACCTCCCAATCATCGATATCGTAGATCGCTCAGGGTGGCCGGATGCAAAGCGGGAGGACAAAGTGGGCCGGATGATGAATTCCGATTTTCTAAATGGATTGGAAGTCAATGCTGCGATTAAAAAAGCAATTCAGGCTCTGGTTGACCGCGGTATTGGTGAGCGAAAGATCAATTATAAACTTAGGGATGCACTCTTTTCCAGGCAACGTTATTGGGGAGAACCCTTTCCGATTGTTTATAATGACAAAGGGATTCCGGTGCCTGTTTCCGAAAATGAGCTGCCTGTTACCTTGCCCCCTTTGGATAATTTCAAGCCGACGTCTGACGGTCATTCACCATTGGCTCGTTCTCGCGATTGGGTAGAACTGGACAATGGGTTTGTGAGAGAAACGGATACGATGCCTGGGTATGCTGGTTCCAGTTGGTATTTCCTTCGGTATATGGACGCTCAGAATCAGGATGCTTTTGCTTCTCGTTCTGCCCTGGATTATTGGCAGGATGTGGATCTCTATATCGGTGGTACAGAACATGCCGTCGGGCACCTGATGTATGCTCGTTTCTGGCATAAATTCCTCTTTGACCTTGGTTTGCTACCCACAAATGAACCATTCAAGAAATTGATCAATCAGGGGATGATCCAGGGAGTGATTGAGTCCATTTATCTGTTAAAAGAGAAGGTCAATGGGCAGTACTTGTTCCGTTGTGCGGGATTGGTGGAAGGGGATGACTTGAGTCAGTATATCCCTATCCCTGTTTTGATCGACTATGTTCGGGAATATGGAACGGACAGTTCCTATCTCGATGTGGACAGCATCCGCCAGTTTGTCGATTGGCGTCCTGAGTATAAAAATGCAAAATTCGAATGCGCCGAAGGTAGTATCGAGAATGGGGTATTTACGCCAAAGACCAATGGAACTGGCTCAAAACTGTTCACCCATTCCGAGGTCGGCAAGATGAGTAAGTCAAAATACAATGTGATCAACCCTGATGATGTGGTTGGCATATATGGTGCGGATTGTTTTCGGATGTACGAGATGTTCCTCGGGCCGATTGAACAAAGTAAACCCTGGGACACCAAGGGCATTGATGGGGTATCCAAATTTCTGAAGCGATTTTGGTCGCTTTTTGCCAATCAGGATCAATGGCTCGTTGACGAAACAGGTCAACCAGATCGGGATAGCTTGCGGATATTACACCAAACCATTCAGCGAATCCGGGATGATATCAATCGATTCTCGATCAATACGTGCATCAGCCATTTTATGATTTGCGTAAACGAATTGAAGCGGTTGGATTGTCATCATCTCGCCATCCTGGAACCATTGACATTGCTTATTGCCCCTTTTGCACCCCATATGGCGGAAGAAATTTGGCATCGATTGGGGCATGAATCATCTGTACATCATGGCCTATTCCCAATAGTTAATGAAGCTTTTCTTGTCGCTGATGAGGTGGTTTACCCAGTGAGCATCAATGGAAAACGTCGCGCAGAAATAACAGTTCCGACAGAGACAGATGCCAAAACGCTCGAAGAGCAAGCATTGCAGCTTCCTGAGATCGTGAAATGGATGGAAGGGCTGAGTGTTCGTAAACTGATCATTGTGCCTGGTAGAATGATCAACATCGTTGCGGGCTGACTTTCGAATTTGCTTAGAAGACTGTAATTTTAGTGTTTCCTTCCTGAATTCATCCATGCCAAGACCTCCCACTTGTCTTCAGGGTGGCTTCCCGCCATTCGTATTGCTCCTGTTGTTTTGCTTCTGGATGCCTGGCATTCAGTTCGTGCAAGCGCAGGATGATCCCCGTTCGGCAGTCGTTTGTTATACTCCTGGCAATTTGAATGCGTCCGCTATTCTGACAAATCAGGTCACGCTATCCTGGGTAGATCAGAATGGCGCGACCAAATGGGAGTTGGAAGTACGAACAGGAAATCAACCATTTTTTGGGACACCTACCCATCTCGCTACGAGCAATCCTTATCTACTCAACAATTTGAATCCAGCCACATCCTATCGGGTGCGCATTCGTGCGATTTGCAATAATGGAATGGAGATGAGTGGATGGTCATTTTTTACCTACTCATTCACAACTGCAAGTTACAATCCAACCAATTGTGGACTTTATTTCAAAATCGATGATGATAACTGTCCGATAGAAAACACCTTCAATCTGAAGGTTAATAATCAAGCTGGTACACAACTCGGGAAGGATATCGCAGTCACTTCTGTCGATGTCATTCTGCGTCATACCTTTTTGGCTGACCTGCACTTGACCTTGGTTTCTCCCTCCGGACAATCGGTTGTGCTCTTTGAGGAACATGGACAATCCAGAGACCACCTGGGCAATCCTGCAGATCCAACCTGCCAACAGGTGTGCCGTTTTTCTTCCTTGGATTGCCAGGCTATTAATCCAGTTGAACATGCTTCTAATTTCATTGGCACATTCCAACCTGATGAACCATTAAACGGATTTAATGATGGATCGGACCCTGCCGGGATCTGGCAGCTGAAAATTTGTGATGATGCCAAGGCAGATACAGGATCACTGCGGTATGTACATATACAGTTTGGACCGTTGACCTGTCCACCTGCATTTGATCTGAACGTTACACAGCTAAGTCCTTCGACAGCTGACGTCCTTTGGTCTCATTCCGGTAATTGCGATCAGGTTGTCCTGGAATATGGTGCTCCCGGATTTATACCGGGTAACGGGGTGATTCCCGGCCAAGGGACAATCGTAACAGTTCCGTGTGGAGTAGGGCAAATTCAGTTGAATGGGTTGACACACTCAACAGCTTATGATCTCTATATCCGGACAATCTGCACTGGAGGTGGATCGTCTGCCAATAGCTGTCCAGTTGCATTTACAACGGATTGTGAAATTGGTCAACAAATCACTCTGGTTGAGAATTTTGATGGGTTGGCACCCTGTGGAGGCAATTGCTTTTGTGATGTCGTCTATCCGTTAAACAGCTTTTGGGATAATCGCACGACAGGAGATGACTTTGACTGGTTGGTCCGCAATGGGCCAGCCACAGTCGAATTGCAAACCGGCCCGTTCTCGGATGTGAAAGGGAATGGCAATTATCTCTACCTCGAGACACTTAATACGGCCTGTCAGAAGGGGGCTACAGCCATTCTTCAATCTGGTTGCCTTGTTGTTCAGGATCCGCCGGGCGAAGAATGCCATATGTCTTTTTATTACCATATGTGGGGACAAACAATGGGTACCCTGGAAGTTGATGTGACGTTGGATGGAGGCGCTTCCTGGTCTCCCGTTTGGTCAACTTCCGGAAATCAGGGAAGTCGGTGGCACAAGATATTTCTCGACTTGAGCCCTTTTGCTGGCGATACCATTCAAATCAGATTCCAAGGGATAAGTGGCTCCTCCAGAACAAGTCAAATGGCTCTGGATGAAATTTCATTATATGGTCTGACAGTACTTGGAGAGCCGGACATCGTATATTATCTGGATCAGGATAGTGATGGATTTGGAGATGCGGATTCGCCTTTTTTTACATGTTCCAGTGTCTTGCCTTCTGGTTATAGCAGAAATGCACTTGATTGCAATGATCAAAATGCAAATATCTATCCGGGTGCCATGGAAATTACGTGCAACCAGATTGATGAGAATTGCAATGGGATGAATGATGATTCGCAGGCGCCATTGCCCGTGATTGAGAACAAATCCATATGTAGAGGAACGTCCACCATAATGACAGTTTCCTCACCACCATTTGGACAAATTTTTTGGTATGATTTACCTGTAGGTGGCAATCCCATTCACGTAGGCCCCTCATTTCAAACCCCGAATCTGAATCAGTCTGTGACCTACTATCTGGCGGATAGTAGTCAGGTATTTCCTTGCGAGTCTAACCGAAAGGCGGTTCAGATCATTGTGACAGATCAGCCAAATCTGAATATGGGGGTAATAAGTGGCCTTTGTCAGGGCGACACAATTGATTTGAAGAATTTGCCGATTTCAGATCTGAGTCTCAGTGCTTCATCATGGACGTATCATTCGGCCTCACCGGCTACGCCAGCAAACAAGCTATCAAATACAAAGGTGGTGCCATTGATTTCTACTACCTATTTCCTCCTTGCACAGACTGATTTTGGCTGTATGGACGAATTGCCCATCCCAATTCAGGTTTGGTCAAAGCCAGTTGTGTCGATTATCAATCCTGATCCGTTGAGTATTTGTGCTGGTGAATCTGAGCTGCTACAGGCACAAATTACGAATGGTGGTTTGGGGCCATTTCAATTTTCATGGTCGACTGGGTTCAGTCAGTTTTATACGCCAGTGATAGCGGGGAATATGCCTGGATCACAGACCTTTAAGGTGACTGCTACTGATTCAAGAGGATGTAAATCGACGGATACTCAGGTCGTCGTGACTTTGGCTGGAATACCTGGATTGACGATAGGTACAACAGACGTCACCTCCTGTGGTGGATCGAATGGCAGCATCACAGTCAGTCCTCAGTCAGGAGGGGCATTTAATTATGCCTGGTCTGGACCCGTACCAGGATCAGCAATGAACAAAATGGGTAGTTTTATTATTCCAGCTCTGAAACAAGGAAGTTACTCCCTGACCTTGACAAACCCAACGTCTGGGTGTACAATATCACCAGCGCCTATTGTTGTCAATGGACCTGGCCCAACTATTAATGCCATTTCTTACAAACATGAAACATGTGTTGCCACCAATGACGGAAGTATCACACTGGATGTTTCGGGAGCTGTCAGTGGATATGCCTGGAGTCATGGACCAACTACACAAAATGTAAGTGGACTTCAGCCTGGGAACTATCAAGTTACAGTCACAGGAGGTGGATGTAATATTGTTTTACAAAATCTGGTAATTAAAGCTGCAAAGCCGATGGATATCGGTGGACTAGTTCAAGCTGTTCACTGTTTTGGAGAGGCTTCAGGAAGTATTGATCTGGCATTAAATGGTGGGTTGCCGCCATATTCATTTCTATGGAATTCCGGGCAAACTAGCCAGAATCTTGCCGGAATTGTCCAGGGAAACTATTGGGTGACAATCACGGACACGGGTGGATGTACGTATCGATCAGATACCTTCATCGTCACCCAGCCATTACCTCTCCTCGCTTCACACAGTTTGCAACAGGTGACATGTTATGGATTGGGAAATGGAAGTATCCAATTGTTGATCACTGGAGGTACGTTGCCCTATAAGGTTCTCTGGTCTGATATGGTGACAACCAAGGATCGGTCTATGCTGTCACCGGGTTCGTACAGTGTCACTGTGAGTGACCAGAAAAATTGTGCCTTCTCAATTTCAAATCTGACCATTACTGAAAAACCAGCATTATCGGCAGGATGGTTGGCTATCATTCCAGAAACCTGTTCTGGAGCGGGTAATGGCCAGATGTCCATCCAAGTGACAGGCGGAACATCGCCCTATACATACCAATGGAACTTTGGAACGGGGCAAAGTGTCGCAACCGGCTTGAATGCTGGAAAATACGCAGTGACGATCACAGATGCTGCAGGTTGTGTGATTGCTCTTCCGGAAACGGATCTTTCAGTGTCCAATCCATTAATCGTCCAACAATTCAGTTTACAAGACCCTACCTGTGATTTCCTTCATGATGGCAGTATTCAGATCAATGTGACTGGTGGGAGTGGCAACTATGCCTATTTGTGGACCAACAATCAATCATCAAACCTATTGACCAATGTTGCTTCAGGCAATTATTCAGTCACAGTAACGGATCTACTGGGATGTAGTAAATCGATATCGGGGTTGATCCTAAAGGAGAATAGTCCGTTGGATATATCCCTGGTAGGTATCCAATATGCAGCTTGTGGATTGTCTTCAACGGGTGATATTGATATCGCCGTGACAGGAACTGGACCTTTTGTCTTCAATTGGCAAAATGGGTTCAATGGTGAAGACCCAAAAGCTGTTCCTCCGGGATTTTATGCAGTGACGGTTACGGATGTGAATCTCTGCAGGGAGACATTGTCGGGAATCTTGGTGAGCAATACAGGATTGAGCTATAAAGCCACTCTGATTCAACGAGAAGATCTGATTTGTCATGGAGATCACAATGGATTGATTACGGTTCAGGTAGAAGGAGGTGAGCCACCTTATCAATTCAATTGGAGTAGTGGGCAGGAGAAAGATTTGACCGTCCCGATTGATGGTATACAAGGGCTGGATGCTGGAAACTACTCAGTGACGATTACAGATAATCGAGGTTGCGTTTTGGTTTATGGGCCGATTACGATTGATGAGCCTCTTCCTCTGGATTTGGGTGTCCCTCCTGGTTTGATAAAAAATGTATCCTGTTTAGGGGCAAAGGATGGCGCCATCACATTAAATATTAACGGTGGAGTGCCTCCGTATAAGACATTTTGGTTCAGGGATTCAGTCTCTTATTCAACGGCACAGAGCCCAATGAATCTCCGTCCTGGAAAATATACAGCGATCATCGTCGACAAGCATGGATGTACCAAGGCATTGACCCAGGAGATCACAATACTTGGGCCTCCATCACTGTTCACCTATCAATCCATAACGGTAACCCCAGATGATTGCTCGGAAGCTGAAACAGGGACATTAGAAATCAAGATGACTGGAGGTGTACAGGATTATCAATATCTCTGGGCAGACGGATTCACAGGTAAAACTCGAGAGAATCTGGCGCCAGGCTCATATTGCGTAACCATCCAGGATCAATATCAATGTGTCAGGGACACCTGTATCTCCGTACCAGGCGGAAGTACGCTAGTCATGATTCCAACGGCAATTGATGAATGTGATCCGAATTCAAAGATCTATACAAATACGGGGGGTGGAACTCCTCCGTATACTTATAAATGGAGTACGGGTTCTACAGCCGAAGAATTAATCGATTTGCCTACAGGTACTTACAGTGTGACAATTACTGATAAGGATGGGTGTTCCCTGATCGAATCCGGTATTGATGTCGGTTACCCACCACTTTGGATTGGAAGTCTCTTCTCAGTACCAGCAGACCCCGGACAATCAAACGGTATGGCGATCGTCGTTCCGCAAGGTGGTACACCACCATATTCAATTCAATGGGATGCGAACACTCTGAATCAGATGTCAGACACGGCATCTGCATTAGTTCCAAGCACCTATTGTGTTCAAATCACAGATGTTAATAATTGTGTGGATACGGGATGTGTCTTGGTCATGTTGGCAACAAGCTTTGAGCAGCCAGATTTAGGTTTGGAGGACGTCCATTTTCAACTCAATCCTAATCCAACATCGAATCGGATACGTGTGCAGATCCATCCTGATTCGAATCCCTGGATGGACTGGAACCTCCAGTTGTTTAACTCCTTGGGTCAGCAAATTCAGGTTTGGCAAAGGTTGAAACTCCCTTCTGATTTGCATCTTGATCACGTTCAATCTGGATACTACTATCTGATTGGTCAAGATAGCAAAGGAAACATTCTGTCAGCCAAGGTGTTGGTAAACTAAGAAGACCAGAATTTAGTCTTGTAATATACGGAACGTGGTTCGACGGTTTGCCTGATGTTCCTGTTCTGAACACTGACTACAAGAACAGTCATTTGCTGGTCTGCTTTCACCATATCCCCGGGCACGCAATCTGTTTGATTCGATGTTGTTCTGAATCAAGAAGTCTACGGCAGATTGCGCACGACGCTGAGATAATTCCTGGTTGTAGAGTGTTCCACCACGACAATCGGTATGTGAAGCCAGTTCAATGAGGATATCAGGATTGGCACGTAATACAGTTGCCAAGCGCAACAAAGCAGGCCGGGCATCACTTCGAATATCCCAGCGATCAAAATCGTAATAAATATTTTCCAGGACGATTTCCTGATCGACATATCGCTTGTCGAGAACGATTTCCAACTGTAACACTTGATTTGGATTATCTGGATCAGGGCTCAGATCCAGTGTTGAAAACGGGACTGTTGTGTTGAGAAACCCTGGTGCTGTTGCGCTGAACGTATATTTGGTTCCTGGCTGGATTGAAATGAATACGGATTGATTGGCAGGACTAATAAAACTGGTGTCTTTCCCACCTGTCATCCGGACGTTTGCCCCGTTGAGGTATCGTCTGCCAAGTACTGCACTGTTTGGATCTTCCGGAATCTGGAGAATTTTGGATAAAGTATGGACTTCCAATTTCCAGGTAAAGGTTAATGAAGGTGGCATTGGTGGCGGTGGCGGTTTTTTAATAACACGCTCACTGACAAGATATATATCATCTCCTCCAAGGCCGTCAGGTCGGCTGCTTGATAGATATCCATTGAGCAAGGAGCTCTTTCGATCTGGAGTCCAGATCAGACCAAAATCATCTGCACCTGAGTTGATTGGTGCACGCAAATTGACCGGTGTTGACCAGGATCGCGCACTCAATCGAACACTTGAAAAAATATCAAGTCCGCCCATTCCGGGATGAAAGTCGGATGCAAAATAGAGCGTGTCAGCATCTATGTAAGGGTACATTTCATCGCCTTGAGTATTGATATTTGGGGGCAAGATGGCAGGTTCGCTCCAGCCATTGACAGTTGGTTGAGATGTGTAGAGATCATATCCACCAAATCCCAATGGATCATTACTGGCAAAGATGATTCCCTTGCCCATTGGAAGAGGGTAGGCGTGTCCATAGTTGAATTCGCCAGTACAGAACGGTAATGGCACAGGATCAGACCACGCTCCTTCAGTTTGTGTACTCGTCCAGATCCGGCAGTACTGATCTGCAGTTTCGGGTAAACCACCGCATCGCGTAAAGTACAATGTGGCTCCATCCGTTGTCAAAACGAGGTTTGACTCATGTGCCGCGGTATTGATCCGGTTCAATAATGTATCAGGAAATAGTCCTTTAGTTTGATCCGCAATAAGAATATCAGCATAAGGTTTGCCAGTCCAGGTGTATCGATCTTCAGATTGTGGAGATGGCCGTTCCGAAGTAAACAGTAAAGCACCTCTAGGTGTCAGAAATGGGGCGTAATCGCCGTATTTGCTATTCAATTCAGAGCTAGTCAGAAAATAAGGACGGTTTACTGTATCAGACAGCCATTTTTTTGAGAATTCGCATGACTCAATTTCACGTCGAAACTCATAGGTACTTCCAATTTCTTCCCCCAATTGGACAAATGCCTCTTTCGCTTCATCATAACGTTCGAGCATCTTGAGTGTGTATGCATAACCTTTTAGTGCATCGATACCGGCTTGGTTGTCGCGTGCAATTCGGTACCATTCCAAAGCAGATGTCGGGTCGTTTAACCGCTGATAGGAATTTCCGAGTTTTAAGGCAATTCGCCCGCGTTGAACTCTTGACTTTTCCTTGGAATAGTCTTTATTGAAGTAGGGAATTGCTTTGGCAAATTGCTTGCGATCGTAAGCTGTATCACCATCCCGAACCTTGATTGTATACGAGCAACTGGCCAAAGCAGACAGATATAGCAATATCAGTAAAGCAACAGTCAAGCGTCCTAAAAACTCCATGGCAGGAAAGATAGATGATTTCTATACGTCAGTATCCCAAGGGACATGCCGCAATGGGACAAACATAAAAAAAGGAGCCGTTGTTGTAACGGCTCCTTCCAATCAAATCTTTAACCAAAACCACCTAGCAGGTGCAAAAGCCATGCCAGGCGAATGGTCTACTTTATTTTGTCGCACTTGCTGGTCGGCTAAATCCTTTCTTCTTCTTTGTCTCTTTGCCTTTGAATTCGCGATCCTTGGTCAGGTCGACAACCAATGCAGAAGCGATAAATACAGAAGAATATGTTCCAAAGAAAATACCGAATATCAATGCAAACGCAAATCCTTTGATAGAAGCACCACCAAAGAGGAACAGTGCCATAACAACCAAGAGGGTAGTCCCAGAGGTGATCACTGTGCGGCTAAGTGTATTATTGATAGCCAGATTAAATACTTCCTCTTTTGATTTGCCCGTGTAGGTTCCCAGGAATTCTCGTATTCGGTCAAATACAATCACTGTATCGTTGACGGAGTAACCAATTACAGTCAAAATAGCCGCGACGAAGGCCTGATCGACTTCCATAGAAAAAGGAAGTATGCCATGCAACAAGGTAAACACACTCAGAGTCGCCAATACGTCATGCAGCAACGCAATAACAGCGCCTAAACTGAATTGCCATTTATTGAATCGGATAAACAGATACAAAAAGATGAGCAACAAAGCAAAAATAGCAGAGTACAACGAACTGTCTTTGATATCCTCAGCAATAGTAGGACCTACTTTGCTAGAGGACGTGATATGTGTGCCATCTCCGTATGTCGACTGAAAAGCCTCCTTGTCAATGTTGCCGCCGCTGATGGCATTAACACCATCATACAACTTGTCCATGACGCGCGAAGGAGCATCTTCTCCAGCATCATCAACCAAATAACTGGTTGTAATATTGAAGGTATTTTTTGTATCAACGGCTTTGACAACGGGTGATCCGCCAAACTGTTCGCCAAGTTCTTTCCTCAGCATATCACTACTGATATTACTGCCTTCAGCAAACTGAATGTTGTAGCTGTATCCTCCTTTCAAATCTACGCCCAGCTCAAAGCCACGAGTAAAGAATGAAATGGTTCCTGCAAGAATTAGCGCACCAGAGATCATGTAACCGTACTTCCGAAGACTGATCCAATCAATATTGACATTTGTCATCAAATTCTGAGACCAGCTGGAGGCAAAAGACATGCCCCTGTCCTTGCTCAACCAATATTCGACAATAAGCCGAGAAAGGAGAACTGCGGTAAAGAGCGTAAATAGAATACCAATGATCAGAACGACTGCAAATCCTTTGATCGGCCCAAGTCCGAAGTAGGAAAGTACGAGAGCCGTCAAAATGGTTGTGACGTTCGCATCAATAATGGCACTATAGGATTGTTGGAATCCATCCTTCACAGACATGGTCAGGGTTTTCCCCAACCGCAATTCTTCACGAATTCGTTCATAAATAATCACGTTTGCATCGACGGCCATACCCAGTGTAAGAACGATACCTGCGATGCCTGGGAGGGTCAATACAGTACCATATGAAGCAAGTGCACCAATGACAAAGAACAAATTGGCTAACAGGGCAATGATTGAAACAACGCCACCACCCATATAGTAGAGCACCATGAAAATGAGCAACAACGCAAATGCCAGACCGACAGATGTTAAACTGCGATTGATGTTGTCCTGACCGAGTGAAGGTCCGACCAATGATTCTTGTATGATTTGGGTACGTGCAGGGAGCTTACCAACTTGCAGGATATTTGCAAGGTCAGTTGCTTCAGACATTGTAAAATCACCAGAGATCTGACTATCACCACCTGTAATAGGCTGTCGGACACTCGGTGCTGAAACAACTTCGTCATCCAGGAGGATCGCAATTTCGCGATTATTATCCTGAGCGGCCTTGGTAGTCATATCCGCCCAAATACGCGCTCCTCGTGTGTCCATCG
>JAHEAU010000048.1:0-4105 GCA_024642625.1 Lewinellaceae bacterium | reverse complement strand
TTATACGCCCAGCGGAATTCCAAATCCCTTGGGAAAAGGCCCTTCACGTCCGGACGATTCAAATATTGATCGATCAATTTTTTCTTATTCCTGGATGCAGTACCCATAATGCCAGGTGAGAAGCTCAAGCCTTCACCAGAGGAGAGGTTAACTGTCATATTCGACATCAGGGGGCCTCCACCTTCAACGCCGTTCGTTCCGGCTTCTACCAGATTCATTGTGGAATCCGTGATTTGACCTGTGCTGTCATACACATAGTTATAAGTGGTATCCATTTGGACCACGTCTGCTATTTCAGTTGTATCTGTAGATACAGCTCGTTGAAGCTTTTTGTCAGCTTCAATGAATGCCTGCATGATGCCATTATCAGTGACACGATAAACATCATAGAATTCCAACTTGGCTGTTGCCTGAAGTAGATTGCGAGCACGCTCCGGGTTGTCAAAACCAGGCAACTCGACGATTATCAAGTCACGGTTTTCATCCAGAGATACATTTGGTTGAATGACACCCGTCTTGTCAATCCGGTCTTTCAGACGTTTGTAGGTCAATTTGACCGTTTCATTGGCTTTCTCTCGAATCATCCGAATGATTTCGCCATCCGGAGTTTCAAAGTTGATTTCGTCGCGGAAGGACTCATTCAAGATGAAGATATTCGACAGCTTTTTGCCGTTAGCAACTTTTTGAAACTCTTCTCCGAACAACGTGACATAGTCGGTCTGTGCGGTAGTGAAGCGCGCAGTTGCGTTATCCAGAGCCTGATTGAATTCGACATCCTCACTGTTATTTGCCAGTGATTTGATAAAATCCTTCAGGTCAACCTGAAGAATCACACTCATACCACCTTTGAGATCCAAACCGAGTGCCAATTGCCGACTTTTCAGATCCTCATAAGTGAAATCACTGATCAATGGAACGGAGACGATGGTTTCTCCGGACATTGAATCTAAATATGCCGTGCGGGCCTCCTTGAGGACCGTTTCCGTATCAGTTCCAGGTGAAGCTGCAGCTACACGCTGTGCATACGCATCGGCGTCCGATTCAACTCTCATCGTCGGCAGCATGTACAGAAACTGTATCGCTACGATGACCGTGAAGAGAACCAGAAAAAACTTGACGATTCCTTTACCTTGCATGTCAGATTGTAATTTGTCTAATATGTCTGTAAAAACTGCGCAAATATACGGGAATTATAACGACTATGTTTACCCATTAGACTTCGCACACTGAACGGTTTACGGTTCAGCTTTGAATGGGTTGCATAAATCGGACCAAGCTGATCCATTTTTTGATACCTTCGTTATTATCTCAAGTCATTTTCCTCAAATCGAAACGTGCTATGGGACTATTTTCATTCATAAAGAATGCAGGATCCAAGCTCTTTGGTAAGGAAACCAAGGAAGCTGCTGCCAATTCCACTGCAGTTGATGCAGCAAATCGGATCCAACAAGCAAATATATTAAAGACGATGGCTCTGCGAGGTGTCATCGAATCCTTGAACTTGCCTATCCAGAATCTTGAAATGGAGGTTTTAGATGATACAGTGACGGTTTACGGTCAAACAGATTCTCAAGCTGATCGCGAAAAAGTTATTCTGGCGATTGGTAATGTTGATGGAATTGCCACAGTCGATGACCGTATTTCTGTTGTGAACCCAGAGCCAGAAGCGCAGTTTTATGAGGTGAAAAAAGGCGACACGTTGTCCAAGATTGCCAAGGAATATTATGGCAACGCTATGAAATACCCTATGATCTTTGAGGCGAACAAGCCTATGCTGAAAGATCCCAACTTGATCTATCCAGGGCAAATGTTGAGGATTCCATCAATCTAATCTGGGTTCGCATTCACTGTCTCCACTATCTATAATAGCGGGCTGGAATGGTTCATCATTGGCCGTTGAGCAATATATGTCAACTTTCCTATCATAGTGGTGATTCCCCGACATTCTTGAGAATTATTGGTTGTGTCTCTTGACTGAAATGTACTTTTGTGCCGGAAGGTCTGGATTGACAGACTTTTTTGAGGGCTCATTGACCAATTCAATGAACTTGCACCTTTAAACCCAATCAAATTATTTGCATTATGGCCGTGACGGTCGAACAGTTGACTAAGACATTCGGCACTCAACATGCGGTTGACGAGATATCTTTTTCGGCTGAAGAAGGACAAATCCTTGGTTTTTTGGGACCCAATGGTGCCGGAAAGTCTACCACAATGAAAATGTTGACTGGTTATCTGCAACCGGACAATGGAAAGGCGACTGTGGCTGGATATGATGTGGTAGAGGAAGGCCTGCTCGCTCGACGCCAAATTGGTTATTTGCCAGAGAATAACCCACTCAATATCGAAATGTACATTCTTGAATATCTCGAATGGGTTGCTGGATTTTATCAGGTTGACAATCCCCGAAAGCGGGTTGATGAAATGATTGACTTGGTTGGTTTGGGTCGGGAACGTCATAAAAAGATTGGCCAATTGTCCAAAGGTTATCGACAGCGCGTCGGATTGGCTCAGGCCTTGATCCATGATCCTGCAGTCCTACTTCTGGATGAGCCGACTTCAGGACTTGATCCAAATCAATTGATTGACATTCGTCAATTGATTCGCGAACTTGGAAAAAACAAGACTATTCTCTTCTCGACGCATATCATGCAAGAAGTTGCGGTCCTATGCGATCGGCTTATCATTATTCATAAGGGAAAACTGGTTGCGAATGGCCCGGTCGAAGAATTACTTCATCAATTGTCAGGATCTCAGCGTGTTGTAGTCAGGACCGAACAGCCGGTTGACGGGAAAGCATTTTCCGATATAAAAGGTGTACAACGTGTTGACCGTAAAGAGGATGGGAGACTATTCTTGCTGGATACCCGTGGCGACCATCAAATTTCAGCTGACATCTTTCGAACTTCGGTGTCTCAAGGTTGGACACTTACTGAACTTCATGCAGAATCCAGAGGTGTAGAAGATGTTTTTCAGCAACTAACCAAGGATCAGTAGCAGATGAAATGGTCACTGACAGCTTGTCTTATTTTGGTGATTGCAGGGACGGTTTGGTCCCAGGCCAGATCCCGTATTATCCCTCCGAATGGACTGTATCTTCGACCTTCATCGTTAGCGAATCAGACTCCGGAGTTTAATTGGGATGATATTGTCTCTGAATGGTATGTCGGTGAAGAAGACCATTATCTGCGTGGAAAATTTTATCAAAAGGATACAGGATTGCTCATTCGACCTTTAGTTGTTTGTCTTGCAGATGGTTGTTTTCTTCTTGATCCAATACGCACGGATACGCTCATCCAGTATTATGCACCGTTGATTGAATGTGGTGCAATCTGTGTTTATCGAATCGAGCGCGAATACCCCATTCAAGTACCGATCCGCGCATATAATCCTGTAAATGGCCGACCCTTTATTGAAAGCTCGGTGGAACGAAGAACATCTTCTGAGAAATTAATGATGTGGAGACCTGAAACGAATGAACATGCGCTGCTGACAACCGCGAATTATATTTCATGGACTGGTGCGGATGATTGGACTACCATGCGCGAAAGTGAACTGATCAAGGGTATCAGGACGTATAACCTCATCTTTGTCCATGAGGGAAAACCAGAAAATCAGGATTGATATGGGCGTGATTTTTTTTAAGGAGATTAAGTCGTTCTTTTCGTCCCTGATCGGATATATTGCTATTGGCGTGTTTCTCCTCTTGTTAGGCCTTATGGTTTGGGTCTTTCCTGATACCAGTATCCTGGATTATGGATATGCGACTCTTGATCCGATGTTTGAGTTGGCACCGATTATCTTTTTATTCCTTATACCTGCGGTGACCATGCGTGCATTTGCTGAAGAATGGCAATCGGGTACATTTGAATTATTAGTGACGAAACCAGTTACGATTTCCCAAATCATTTTTGGAAAATATATGGCATCTGTTGTTCTGGTATTGATTGCTTTATTGCCTACTCTGTTTTATGTGTATTCCATCTACCAATTGGGTTCGCCAGTTGGCAATGTGGACAAGGGCGCCACTATTGGTTCCTATATTGGATTGGGTTTTCTGGCATGTGTATTTGTGGCAATTGGTATGTTCACATCTGCATTGACT
>JAHEAU010000261.1 GCA_024642625.1 Lewinellaceae bacterium | reverse complement strand
CATTATCGGCTGTCACTTTGTAACATTCTGCAAGGGGCAGGTTGGCTTTAAAATCCCAGTTCTTTCCTTGATCAAAACTCTCATATACGCCACCATCACATCCGGATATCATATGTCGTGCATCTGTGGATTCAATCCAAAGCGCGTGGTTATCGACATGTTTTTTATCCTCGCCAAATCTGCTCCAGGTCACTCCACCATCTATGCTCACCTGATTGAACACATCCATACCGTAAATTCGATTGATGTCAATCGGATCACAGATCAGCTTTTGGCAATAGAACGCATAGGAGGTTGTGTAATCACTGATCTTACTCCAACTCGCCCCGGCATCTGTACTTTTATACGTGCCTTTATTCTCCTTGGCATCTACCACCGCGAAGAGGATGTCCGGATTAACAGGTGAAATATCCATCCCGATCCGACCAACCATGGTCTGAGGAAGGCCGCCATTCAATCGGTTCCAGGTTTCGCCACCATCCGTCGACTTGTAGATTCCGCTTTCATCACCACCCGTAACGATGGTTGTTAAATAGCGCTGTCGCTGGTGGGCCACCGTGTAAAGCACATCCGGATTTCGCGGATCGATATGTAATTCCCAACAACCGGTATAATCACTTGGGTGAAGGACATTCTTCCAGGTTTCGCCGCCATCAGTGGTTTTAAATACACCCCGGTCACCGCCAGGTTGACGGTGTGGCCCATAGGATGCAACCCAAACCACTTTCGAGTTGGTTGGGTGGACCAGAATGTCTCCGATCTGCTGAGATTCTTTCAGGCCTTTGTTGACCCATGATTTACCCCCATCCTCGCTTTTAAAGACACCATCTCCTGGAATGACGTAGGAATGAGCATTGTTCTCACCAGTACCAACCCAAACCGTATGAGGGTTGGAGGGATCGAGGGCAACAGCACCCATAGGATAAGTGGATTGCCCATCGAAGATGGGCGAAAATGTGACTCCTGCATTGGTCGTTTTCCACAAAGATCCATGTCCGGATGCCACATACCATTCGCGAGGATCGGTTGGGTTGACTTCAATATCAATGACACGACCGCTGGTGACAGCGGGCCCGATGGAACGAAATGTCAGCCCGCTCATCCCGACTTTGTCGAGTGATGGGTCAGCTGGTTTGTCCTTGATGTCTGCCTTTTGGGCAACTGCAAACAAGGGAAGAATCAGGATGATACAAGAGGAAAGAAAGCGTACATGTTTCGTCATTCGTAATTGCCTTTATACAGATGGTATGAGGAAGGAATCAAAATCAAGGACGCGAATATACGGCGTGGTCTCAATAGTCAAGGTGAAGAATACGACATGATTACCAATATTCAGAATGTGTCATTTTGATCTCCAACTTCTAAATACAGGCTTTTTGGAAGACAAACCATCCTGTTCGGAAACGTTGACCAGTTGATAGTCTCTAAATGCATCCAATTGTTAACTGAGAAAATAAATACAGGTACTGATAAAAATACAATACAAAGACCTGAATGGAATCCGTGTTTTCTATTTCCTTCCAATTTTCCCGAAATGGAACTCATTTGAACTGTCAAATCTTAAGAAAAAATATATCTCAAGTTCTCATTCATTTATCGAATGCTAATTCCATCGCATGTACAGATTCTCCCTATGTCATTCCCTTTCGGAATGAACAAAACAAAAAATTTTGTACTGATCCTGCAGGTGTTATGTGATCCTGTAAACTACATTTGACTTTTCTGTAGGCAGGAACAAATAAGTCTGTTAACATCTTTTCAGAATATTGCTGAATGGGGAGGCCACTACAACGGGTTGGACCTTCGATAGAAAAAGTACCTATGATAACAACTCCACCCGGATTCAAAGATTGATCGAGCTTGACCATGTATTCAGACACATCCTGCTCATCGGTCAGAAAATGAAAAGCTGCGCGGTCATGCCAGAGATCATATTTTCCGGAAGGTTTAAATAGAGTGATATCGGAGGTGATCCATTGCACACTATTTGAAGCTCCACCTAATCGACTTTTCGCGCGGTCAAGGGCGTTTTGGGAAATATCCAGAACTGCTACATTTTCGTATCCCAGATCGAGCAGGTGATCCACCAGCAAACTATCGCCCCCTCCAATATCAATAATCTTTGATGCTTTGGAAAGATTTGATTGCTGGATTACATCCAGTGAAAATTGAGGAATCGCTTGAAACCAACTGGCTAATTTACCTTCGTTTGCTTTGTAAATAGATTCCCAATGAAGCTTGCGGTCAAATTCAGTCATATATTCTGGTCATGAATATTCACACTATTGATCCTGTATAATAATCCTGAAAGACTAGATAATTCCAATTAAACATTTACCCTGAAAAAATATCCGTTCCTGGCTGGCATGCCCTACGCCACGGTTCTCCAAAAAGGCGATCAGGAAAATGGACTCACAAACCTGTGCACCACCGGAATGCGCTGCAAAGGTCCCCAAAGTCATGTAAAACAGGCGGGAACTGTCATATTGGACGTAAATGAGGATGTCGAAAGTTAAGAGCAAGACCAAGACCGCAGGAAGAACACCACAAATATTCAAACTGGCCAACGACAAGATACCGTCATTGGCGCTCGGGATGGCTACACGCAGCCAGTTTGTCCGATTGATATAGTGCACCCCGTGGGCATCAGTTTGGATTCGTGGATATGATCGTTCTATGATGCCTAAAGATGGAAAAAATAAAAGAGGCACGAGCCAGATCGGAAGGAAATTCCGCTGCTTCAGAAATCTCATTCAACCCTGGATCAACTTCCTTTGGGCCTTATTCACTCCTTCTGACAGTAGCCCAAACGACGAGGGCGAATCCGATAAACGTAGTCACCGTCCGGAGGATATGAAATGTGCACCATTGATCTCTCAGAGCCATCCAGTCGCCGGGAGCAACCGATTTATCCCAGGTCATGACGATGGCATTGATGGGCTGATTTCCGAATTTTGTCAACAGGGCACTGGCGATCATAAAACCAATGGCGACCAGCAGGGTGACCATCGCGGATCGATCCTTCTTTTGCTGATATGCTGAATAGATCGTGAGCAGAATAGCGAACAACCCGAGAAGGGGCATCAAGGTGTTCAATGCCTCGATAGATGCCTGTTGCTGATCGACATAGGTTTCATATGCATATCCATGTGGATCATAACCGATCCAGATGACAAAGACCGCACCGGCCATGATACCGGCCATGATGATGTTGAGAAAACGGACCAATTGGAGTGACATATCAACTGCTTGATTAGGTGACAACCAAAAACCACAGACCTCCAATCACGCGACCTCCAATTCTGACCGTGGACAAAAAACAAGAAATCGTACACTGAACTGCCTCAACTTTCATCAAGACAAACAATCTGGGATTAGATCAAATAAGGTCATATCAGCCAAAACGCTGCTTACCTCATAATCCACATCGCAGAACCCACCCAAATTACTTCTCTCAATCCACATTTGATGGAATAATATTCCCAAAATGATCTTGAAGATCAACTTCCTCAGAAATAGAATGAATGGAACCAAAAGAATTAGCCGGCGGAGTCCTTATTTTGCTGAAAATACGAACCTCGCTTGCAACCCGTTTACCTCATCACCCCACCCTTCACCCAGCTGAATACGCCCTATCCGGCGACAGTTTACCTCAAGGGGTTTCTGAATACCCGGAATATCCCGTCGCGGCAGGATGATCTGGGTATCGAGGTGATCTTGAAGCTGTTTAGCAAAAAAGGACTGAGTGATCTGTTTGGTCAGATTAACTCCACGAATCCAAATTGCTCTGAGAATGCCAGGCGGATGATCGCTCTTCGTGAGACATATATCCAAAGCATTGATGCGGTCATATCTTTTCTGCAGGGCAATAATCCGACTCTGGCCCACCGCATTTGCCAGGATCATTTTCTGCCGGAAGCATCCCGGTTTGACCAACTCGATGACCTCGAATGGGCCTTTGGCGCCCTGGGCATCCAGGATCAGGCCAAACACCTGGCCACCCTCTATCTGGAAGACCTCTCCGACCTCATTCAGGAATGCGTGGATCCCCACTTCGGGTTCAGTCGCTATGCCGAACGGCTGGGGCGGTGTGCCGCTACTTTTGATGAGCTGCACGAGAATCTCCAGCGACCCTACACCTATATTGATACCCTGCTGATCGATATTCTGAAAAGCCGGATGGCAGACATCCAACCCGGATTAGTGGCCCTCTCCATCCCTTTCCCGGGAAATCTCTATTCTGGCTTCCGTTGTGCACAGTGGATCAAAGCCCATTATCCAAATGTTTCGGTGGCTATGGGTGGCGGGTTTGCCAATACCGAACTGCGCTCTTTGTCCGATCCGAGAGTTTTTGAATATTTTGATTTCATCACCCTTGATGACGGGGAAGCACCTCTCGAACATCTGGTCGAGCACCTGCAAGGAAAACGGCCGCAAGCGTTGTTAAAACGGACGTTCAGCCTGGTAGAAGGCGTGGTGGATTACCTCAATTTCTCTCTGGACAAAGACTACAAACAGGCCGACTGCGGTACCCCGGATTACAGTGATCTGCCTCTCGATCGCTACATTTCCGTCCTGGAAGTGGCCAACCCAATGCACCGGATGTGGAGTGACGGGCGGTGGAACAAACTGACCATGGCCCACGGCTGCTACTGGGGCAAATGCACCTTCTGTGATATCTCCCTGGACTATATCCAGCAATACGAGCCCCTGACAGCTCAACTCTTGTGCG
>JAHEAU010000047.1 GCA_024642625.1 Lewinellaceae bacterium | reverse complement strand
GAAATTTCGGAATCAAAAAGGGTCCGAATAATTTTCGCAATCGATATTCATTGATTTGACGGTACAACAGCAATACACGGAAGAGGGGAAAATTACGTGCATCAATAACCATAGGCAGAGAGTAACTTGAACGTTCTGCCAATCTGACTTCCTGATCACCATGGACTCGTATACGTGAGGCCCAGGTGTAAAGTGCGATCCCGATATTTCCTTGTGTGAAATTGTATAGCTGACGAATCTCACGTATGAACTGGTCAGTTTCTACGGCAAGACCTTGTTCATCAACCAGGGTTTTGTGTGTCGCTCCATGCCGAATCAAAATCGCCTTTTGAAGGTTTTGTGCATCCAGCTGATCAAGATGAATAATGGTTTGACAACTTCTGGACAAGCCGAGCGTGCGATCCAAATGAGGCAACAAAGCCCTATTTGTGGAAACGATGAAAAACAGTTTTGGTGAATGCGTGTCCATGAATCGGATCAGATGGCGGACATTTCGATTCAAACTGGCACCGGCCTCCGACCAATTTTCCAAATCATCAATCCAGACAAGTGCTTTTGATTGCAAGGCAAATTTCCCGATAAATTCAAGGGCGGGTTCCAGGTTGTATGTTACATTGAATGTGCGACCAGCCAAAATAATTGGCTGTCCAGGTTGCAGACGAATCGTTGCAGACGGAAAATGGTTTCGCGCAAACGACTCGACAAACATTGTTTTACCACTGAACCGACCTCCGGTAAGCAAGACCGTTCCGCGGTAACCCTCACGCCATTCTTTCAGACAATGCTGTACCCGTTTCAATTCCGACTGTCTACTGACGAGCAATGCATCTCCAACAAATCCACCAGTCAGGAAAAGGCCTGTGTACATTTCCGCATCCGGATGCGGAGTATGGCTTTTTATAAAACGAAGCAGTCGTTCACCCACACTGAGTGCTTCTTCGCGTCTCGCCTGGCGCTGCCAGGAAAGTAGAACTGTCCAGACCTTTCGAACCTGACTTGAAATCAGTGAACTGAGTGCGCTGGAATGATCCGTCATGCGTTGAAGTGAAGCTTCTAACGGCATAGCCAGGAAGCTCCCTCCGGAATGTTGCATATCCCGTATACTCGTTGAGGCAGAATATCGGTTCATGGCTTCTTCTCGAAGAGTCGACATCGATGCTCGAGCAGGTTGAAGGCCATTCTGACGGTCATGAAGGGGTTGTTGGAGTTCCTGTCGTTGCTGAGGTGTACTCAAATTTGCGGGCACTTCCAAAGTCGTCAACAATCGATTTTTCAGATTGGTCAATACAATAGCGGTGCCACTATGATGTTCGTCGCGTGTCTCGACAACTTCATAAAGAAGAGGCATGAGCTCGGCCTCGAGCCAGGTCCGAAAACTGCGTCTCAATCTGATTTCCTGCGTCTGGATCATTCCTGATCGCAAATCCATTGGAATCAGCAGATTTTCCGGCAACTGTGGAAGAAATTTTTCGAGAATCTCCGTAAACGGATTGATCGCAATGGCCCCTCGAGAAAATGTTTCTGCTGCATCAATCCGATTCAATACGTTCTGGACCGAAGTCTTGGTGATCTTTTCAGGAATGGCGGCCAGGTCCTCCTGGACATGCTCCAAATGGGCGTGAATGACGTTGAGATCTTGAATGGTGAGATCGAGCGTCTGATCGATTGTTTTACCTAAACTTTCGATCTGACGAGTCAATTGCCGAAGCAATGTATTTGCAGAAACCAGATCAGCACATTGACCGGCAAGTAACTTCATTTGATCGCGATACACGGACCAGGGGTTGGTCTCCAACGACCAGGCTTTACAGGCTTTTATCTTCTGGCGAGATGATTTGGAAGCCGGGGTTGCCTTGTCCATTAGGTCTTGGCCTGCCAACTCCAGGACAGCTCGACTTTGATCAGCCAATGATGCTAAACTATCCCTGGTCACTTCTCCAATATCATGGCCAAGAATGGCTTGATGATGACGGAAGATGACATCACGCCAAAGCAAGAGGACTGATTTGGCAGTTAATGACCAGGTATAGTTGATGGCCATTTCTGTATACATTTCGGCTCCCTGATAGGAGATGTTTTCCCCGATTCGACTATGTGCCTCATTTCCAAAATCGACGATCCGTTCACACAATCTGGTGGCCCCGGCTGCCAGGGCATTGATCCGTTCGGTACCCATAGGTTTTGACCATGCCATTTCCAAAAGGTCCAGAGTGGCAGGTACAGGTTGAGTAAGATCAGCTAATTGGTGCTCCATTGACTCGTGATACCGGGCTAAGATACTATTCTTTGATTGGCTCCTTTACGGGAATGATCTGTTCCGAAACCCATACATTGCCCGAAAATAGCCATCTATGTTTTTCACTTTTCGGGCTTGCATGACCCTCATTTTTTGTTTGTGGATTTCAGAGGCTTTTAGCCAGACTCCTCGAACCAACTGGATTACACCGTTTGAACGCGATAGCAGTTGGTCGGCCACACAGGATGAGGCGCATGATTTCTTTCTTCAGCTTGCTGTTGCGTCTCCACTAGTCCACTCATCACCATTTGGCATGTCAGATGGATTTCTCCCTATCTATGAAGTAATTATTAGTGCAAATGGCCTAATTAAGCCAGAAGATGTGCGAGCTTCAGGGAAAACAATTGTACTCATTAATAATGCAATTCATCCCGGCGAATCGGAGGGCGTGGATGCTTGTCTGATGTTAGCTCGTGACCTGGTGAATCTGCCGACAATCCGGAAACTGTTGGACCGGATAGTGGTCGTCATTTTGCCCTATTATAATACGGATGGGGGACTGCAACGGAGCTCCACATTTAGGGCAAATCAACAAGGTCCCAGAGATCAGGGATTTCGCGGGAATGCAAGTAATCTGGATCTGAATCGGGATTTTGTCAAATGTGATTCACGCAATGCGCAGACATTTACCCGCTTGTTTCGAAAGTGGGATCCGGACCTGTTTGTTGATACACATACGTCAAATGGGGCGGACTATCAGTCGACGATCACAGTGATTGCTACCCAACCCGATAAATTGCCACCTGCTTTGGCTGCCTTCCAGCAGTCTGTCCTTCTTCCTGAACTTTACTCGGTTATGGACAAAGCCGGTTGGCCGATGACACCCTATGTCCACTCTGATGGTCCTCCTGAAAATGGGATTCAAGGATTCTTGGACCTGCCCAGGTATTCCACAGGATATGCTGCACTATTTCAAACCCTGGGATGTATGCCTGAGACTCATATGCTCAAGCCGTTTCCGGATCGGGTTCGCAGCACCTACCATTTCTTGTTGGCGACGTTAGAGTCGGCCTATAACCATAGTGAGCAATTAATCGATGTGCGAAAGCAGGCACGAAGAGAAGCACGAAAGACAGCCCTATGGCCCATCCAATGGGTATTGGATTCCACTAGGATGGAAACACTGCTTTTTGGTGGATATACAGCAAGCTATAAACCTAGTTTAGTGTCCGGTCTTCCCAGATTGTATTACGACCGCAATCAGCCCTGGCACAAACAAATTCCCTATTATCCCAGATATGCGTCAGCCCTTGCTATCCCTCGTCCGGAGGGCTGGATTCTGCCGCAAAGCTGCACGAAAATTATCGAGCGATTGGATCTCAATCAAGTGCACATGTATCGCATCAAAAGCGACACACTGATCCAGACAGCCGTGAAGTTCATTGAAAGCGAAAAAACCTTTACAGGTGCGTATGAAGGTCATTACCCTCATTATCAAGTGGAAGTCAGGGAAGAGGTCCAACAAATTCTGGTCCGGGCTGGCGATATCTGGATTCCATCCGATCAGGAAGCCATCGCCTACCTCATGGCGACCATGGATCCACGAGCACCAGACAGTTGGTTTGCCTGGAATTTCATGGATGGCATCCTGGGGCAAAAAGAATATTTCTCTGCTTATGTTTTCGAGGATTTAGCAGCTGAAATCCTGGCGAATGATCAAAAAATGCGTGCAGAATTGGAGCTCGAATTAGATGCACGTCCTGACATGAGAAAAGATGGTGATGCCATTCTGGATTGGGTGTATAGAAAATCGGATTATTATGAACCGACACATCGGCGGTATCCCATTTTGTC
Source organism: Lewinellaceae bacterium (assembly GCA_024642625.1). GTDB lineage: Bacteria > Bacteroidota > Bacteroidia > Chitinophagales > Saprospiraceae > JAGNXB01. The sequence continues at coordinate 14,043 of JAHEAU010000047.1, read as the reverse complement.
GATTGAAGATGCGATTGTATGGTCGCTGAAGCCTTTTGATGGGATTTATCCTTAACCCACCCGAATCCGGTTGCCAAAATCAAGTTTAAGAACGATGGCAATTAACACACTAAAGAAAAGAAGTGACGAACCTCCATAGCTGAGGAAGGGCAATGGAATACCGATGACTGGAACCAGTCCCATCGTCATCCCCAGGTTGACGAAATAATGAATAAAAAGAATGCCGGCCACTCCATAAATAAAAAATCGGGAAAAATCATTGCGTTGCCGTTCTGCAATTTGTACCAGGCGGAGGACTAATAGGCTGAATAAAAGAATGATGCCGAACGTGCCAATAAATCCCTGTTCCTCACCGACGGCACAAAAAATAAAATCTGTTGTCTGCTCGGGGACGTAGTTTAGTTTGGTAATATTTCCTTTTAAAAATCCCTTTCCTTCCAGACCTCCTGAGGCGATGGCCAGTTTGGATTGGAGGACATTGTACAAGGCACCCCGAGGATCACATTTGGAGGGATTCAACCAAACGTCAAGACGTTCTTGTTGGTGTGGTTTCAAGCCATTGTTGTAGAGATAAAATGAGGAAATGGCTAAACCAGCACTCAGGATCATTAAAATACTGACAAAAGTGAGATATCGACCTCTGCCTTCCCGATAGGTCAAAATGCCAAGAATCAACAGGAAGAGCCCCAAAAGCCCTGCCATTAATTCCTGAAATTCTTGATACCAGGCTACTACAGACAGAATGGTGAGCAAACTCAACGCAATAATCCAGAGTAATCGACGACCGAAACTCAACATCAAACTGGCCAGGCTAATAAGCAGGATACTGAAGAGGAGAACTTTAATCGGTAACACCAGGGCAAGCACAAAAACGACTGCCATCAGGCTCCCTAAAATGAAATATCCAGGGGGGAAACCAGCGCGGTATAATGGTAGTAGCATCGCTGTAAAGACCAAGGCAGAACCTGCATCTGGTTGAAGTAAAATCAATCCGACTGGAAGCAGTAAAATCAGTAAAGAAATACCCTGGTATTTTAATTCATCCAGATCTGTACGAAAGTTACTGAGGAAGGAAGAAAGTAGCAGAAGGGTGCCTAGCTTCGCAAATTCAGCAGGTTGAAAGGAGAAAGGTCCCAGAGCAAACCAGGAGCGGGCGCCTTTAATATCTGATCCCAAAAAGAGAACCAGCACCAGACAAACCATGGAAATAATATAGATGGGTGGTGCAAACGTCTTCCAAAAATCAGTCGAGATCGTGAGGATAAATAAAATACCAACAAGGGAGACTCCAGTAAAGAGCATCTGGCGTCCAAGTGCTGATTGAAGATTCATTAAATCCATGACTTCTCCACCTGTATTACTGGAGGAATAAATCATAAACAACCCGATGATCACTAAATTGAGATACAGGATCAGGAGCAGCCCATCAAACCGTTTTCGTTTGGGTTGAAGCATAGAGTCAATCGGTCAAGTCGGCCAACTTCACCTTGTCCCGGGTCAGGTAGGCTCCCGGGTAATACTGTTTCATTCGGAAGGCGATAGACTGGGCTTTTCGTTTGTCAAAATAAGCACCCACCTGGAGCTTGTAATACGGTTCGGTGTAAGTTGAATTCAGCGTGTATCCTGGATACCTCTGGCGGAAGACAGCCTTAGCCTGTTCCATCTGCCGCCGATCAACAGTTGCCGAAATCTGAATCTTCCAAACATCTATCAGGCGGGCTGGGTCACGATTCGAAGTTACATAGCGATCGATCAAATCACGGACTCCCGGCTCTTCCTGAAAAACAACCTGTTGCGCATTTACGGCAGATGATGCAAAGAGCATCATTAAAATTGTCATGCTGAAAATGAAAGATCGGTTGAATGTCATTACCATGCCACAAAAGTAACGCCGCTCATTGATTTAATGGATGTGTTTGGGGTATTTAACACAGGTTTGCATTGGTCAGGAAAGATATTTCCCGACAATCGGCATTCGCCTGCCACTGCCAAAGGCTTTCGGAGATATCCGAAGTACTGGTGCGGTTTGATAGCGTTTGAACTCATTGATATTGACCATTCGCAATACCCGTTTCACCAGTGCTTCATCAAAGCCTAAAGCAATAATATCCTTAGGCCCTTGTTGTTTTTCGATGTAGGTGAAGAGAATTTGATCAAGAATGTCATAATCAGGAAGGCTGTCACTGTCCTTCTGGTTGGGTCGAAGTTCGGCTGAAGGTGGTTTGACAATCGAGTTTTCCGGGATGACTTCACGATCCTTGTTGATGTATCGTGCCAGTTCATACACTTCCGTTTTGTACACATCGCCCAGGACGGATAAACCGCCACACAGATCGCCATAGAGGGTCCCGTAGCCGACCGCCATCTCGCTTTTATTGGTTGTATTGAGCAGGATAGGCCCAAACTTGTTTGAAAAGGCCATCAGGATCATGCCTCGAATTCGTGCCTGGAGGTTCTCTTCAGTGACATCAAAGGGCTTGTCACCAAAAAAAGGTTGTAGGACAGAAAGCATGGTATCATATCCCGGAGCAATGGGGATAATTTCGAATGGCATCCCAAGATTCTGAGCAAGATTCCTGGCATCATCGACAGAATGCGATGAAGAGAAGGCGGAGGGCATGAGGATGCCTGTGACGTGTTCAGGTCCTAGCGCACGAGCAGCCAAAACTGCCGTTACTGCAGAATCTATGCCACCTGACAATCCAAGAATGGCCTTGGAAAAACCAAGTTTCCCAAAGTAGTTTCGCAAACCCATGATCAGCGCATCATGGATGAGCGCAATCTTGTCTTTGGGTTGCTCCCTGCTTTTATTATTGGAAATAACCTCTTGAAGATCAAATGTTTGTATTACCTCTTCAAAGTAGGGCAACTCTGCATATAGAGATCCTTGTGGTCCCATCACGACAGATCCACCATCAAAGAGGAGTTCGGTTTGCGCCCCGACATGATTGATATAAAACATCGGAATGTTATACCTCTCGACGTTGGCTCGAATCACACGGATTCGTTCCTCGGCTTGTTTGTACGAAAATGGTGAAGCCGACAGATTGATGATCAGATCGGGTTCTTCCGGCATCAATTCATCCAGTGGGCAGACCGTATACAGTGGATTTTCATTGCCGACGTTCCAGATGTCTTCACAGATACTCAGGGCAATTCGTTTTCCTTTATAATCGATCGTCCGGTACGTATTTGCCGGTTCGAAATAGCGATATTCGTCAAATACATCATATGTCGGAAGAAGGGTTTTGTGCTGGATATATTGGACCCTTCCTTCTGCCAAAAAATAGGCTGAATTGTAAAGGTCTTTCCCTTCGATAACCGGGTTTTTGCAAGGAGCACCAACGATAATGGCGATGTCTTTCGATAGCGTTGTCAGCCTGGCAATGGACTCTTCAGCCAGTTCGATAAAATCGTCGAAATTTAAAAAATCGCGGGGTGGATAACCGCAAACGGCGAGCTCAGCAAAGCAGATGATGTCAGCACCCTGGCCTCGTGCAGTCTCTATGGCTGCAGTCATCTTCTGTAGATTGCCCGCAAAGTTACCTATGTGATAATTCAATTGAGCAATGGCTATACGCATATTAGGTTTCGTTCATTTGGCACATCGAATTTACCTGCCTGAAGGCGAAACCAAGCGAAATAGAAAAAAGAATGCGTGAAAAATCGGGCACAATAAATTTCATTTGGTCAATCGATTGACAATTCGTACATTTGCACCAACAAGAAGATGTAGGGAGGGAACCAATCCGGTTCCCTCTTTTTGTTATAGCAATGAAACCCGAACAACAGATTCAAACCTGGGTGGAGACCCGCCTCCAGGAACCGGAATGGCAGAGTTATTTTTTACTTGACATTCAAGTGAGTGGTGGTAAGAAGGTTGAAGTCTATTTGGATGGGGATGAAGGGATCACATTGGCAGCTTGTCGGGATATCAGTCGATATCTGGAAGGGTTGCTGGATGAAGGCGGCCTGTTGGGCGAAGATTACACTTTAGAAGTGTCCTCACCAGGAGCTACCAGACCGCTTCGTTTGTTGCGTCAGTATAACAAACATGTAGGTCGGACATTGGAAATCACATTAATGAATGGCGATAAGGTGTCAGGCGAACTGCTCAAGATCCTTGAGCATGATATTGTGATCACCGAAACCGTTAAGGTCAAGGGGAAGAAAAAGGAATTTGTTGAACGGATTATTCCATTCACCGAGATCCAGGAGAGTAACGTGAAACTATCCTTTAAATAATCGCACAACCACAGATTATGAAACTGGTAGAATCCTTTTCGGAGTTTAAAGCCGGGAAGAATATTGATCGCCCGACTATGGTGCGGGTGTTGGAAGATGTTTTTCGGACATTGATCCGGAAAAAATATGGTTCTGATGAGAACTTCGATGTGATTGTCAACACGTCCAAGGGTGACCTTGAATTGTGGCGTGTGCGGGAAATTGTCACGGATGGAGAAGTGACAGATGAACGCTCACAAATCTCTATTTCAGAGGCTTTGGACATTGACTCCGACTATGAGGTTGGCGAAGAATGTTACGAGCAATTGGAGCTGGAAGATTTTGGGCGAAGAGCGATTATGGCTGCACGTCAGACATTGATCTCCAGGATTATGGAATTGGAGAAAGACGAAGTCTACCGTCGATACAGTGATCGTGTAGGTGAGATGGTGATGTGTGAAGTAAACCAGATCATGAAGCGGGATATCCTGGTGATTGATGATGCGACAAATAATGAATTGGTACTGCCTCGTGTAGAAATGATCAGAGGTGATTTCTTCCGTAAGGGAGATATGGTCCGCGCGGTGATTAAAAAAGTAGAATTACGGAATAACAATCCGGTCATTATTCTGTCTCGTACAGACAATACCTTCCTCGAGAAATTGATGGAACAGGAAGTTCCTGAGATTGAGGATGGATTGATCACTGTACGCAATATCGTCCGGATTCCAGGTGAGCGTGCCAAGGTGGCTGTAGAGTCATATGATGATCGTATTGATCCGGTAGGTGCTTGTGTAGGAATGAAGGGATCACGAATTCATGGAATAGTCCGAGAGTTGCGCAATGAGAATATTGACATCGTCAACTTTACAAACAATACCAACCTCTACATTCAGAGGGCATTGACACCAGCGAAAATCAGTTCGATTGAACTGGACCAGGAGAATATGCGGGCATCTGTGTATTTGGATCCGGACCAGGTATCATTGGCGATTGGACGGGGTGGAGCGAATATCAAGTTGGCCTCCAAGTTGACTGGATATGAGATCGATGTGTACCGCAACAATGTGGATTATGAAATGGAGGATGTCGATCTGGATGAATTCTCAGATGAGATTGAAGCTTGGGTCATTGATGCCTTGAAGGCGATTGGTTGCGATACAGCAAAAAGTGTCTTGGCATTAAGTGCAGAAGAGCTTGTTCGTCGGACAGATCTGGAAGAAGAAACAGTTCAGGATGTGATGAAAATTCTGGCTGAAGAATTTGATGAAGACCGGAGTACGACGGAAGAGGGGTAATCTACCTGGGCGATTCGCCATATGGAACGCCAAAAGGATGTACATTTGTAAGCAGTCCAAACTCCAGCAATCGTGGAGTTTTTGACCAAAAACAGTAAATGGAGAAGAGGCTCGTTAAAGTTGCAAAGGAATTTAATGTAGGTGTGTCCACTGTTGTGGAGCACTTGCATAAGGCTGGCTTTGATGTCGACAACAAGCCGACAGCAAAGATCACGGACGAGATGTATCAGGAACTCATGCGTGAGTTCAAGAAGTCCATGGACATCAAGGAACAGGCGGATCAATTGGTTTTGGGTACGCGTACTCCTGCCAAGGAAGTCCCTGTTGAGAAGCCTGTAGAAAAAGTTGTTCAACTGGTCGAGGCCAAGCCTGTCGAAGTGCCTGCCGCACCAGTCGAAGAGCCAACTCCTGTTGAGGAAGCTGCACATGAGGAAACTGCTGATGGTGTATTTCGTGTCAAACACGAAGCGAAACTCAAAGTGGTTGGCAAAATCGATTTGACGCCTAAGCCCAAGCCTGCGGCAAAAAAGAAAGTTGAAGAACCGAAAAAGGAACCTGTCAAAGAGCCTGTTGCTAAAACAGAAAAACCTGCAGAACCCGTAGTTGAAGGGAAACCTGCTCCTCCTGAAGAAGCTGCACCACTCGAGGTGGCAGAGGAAAACAAGCTGATCAAAGCTGAAGCACCACAATTGAAGGGTCTCAAGATCCTTGGCAAAATCGATGCATCCAAGTTTGGGCCGAAGAAGAAAGAGGCGAAGGATGAACCGAAACCGGTTGCTTCCTCGGATGCAGACGCCAAAAAACGCAAGCGCAAGCGCAAGAAAGTCGCCATGGGAGACAGTCCTGGTGGTGGCAGTGGTGGAGGTGGAGCTGCAAAAGGTGGCCCACGTCGTCGCGATGATCAACCCAAGGAGGTCAGTAAAAAAGAGATCGAAGAGAAAATCAAGGCAACCATGGCCCGTTTGGGCGGTGGCGGGAAAAAGAAACGTCAGAAAATCCGTCGGGACAAACGGGAGGTAAATCGGGAAAAAGCAGAATTGCGCGACCAGGTTACCGGAGATGAAAATCTGCAGGTAACGGAGTTTATCTCTGTTTCCGAATTGGCGGGTTTGCTGAACGTATCACCAACTGAGGTTATCACGACCTGTTTTAATCTGGGTGTTATTGTTTCGATCAACCAGCGACTGGATGCCGAGATCATCGAATTTGTTGCCAACGAATTCGGACGTGAAGTTGAGTTTATCAGTGCTGAAGATCAGATCGTAGAGATCGAAGAAGAGGATGATGATCCAGCTGATCTGATTCCTCGTGCTCCGATTGTAACCGTAATGGGTCACGTCGATCACGGTAAAACGTCTCTTCTGGACTATATCAGAAATGCAAATGTCGTTTCCGGTGAGGCCGGTGGAATTACGCAGCACATCGGTGCTTATGAGGTTGCTGTTGGTCCGGATGAAAAACGGATCACCTTCCTGGATACACCTGGTCACGAGGCCTTTACAGCTATGCGAGCACGTGGTGCCAAGGTTACTGACGTTGCTGTGATTGTGATCGCTGCGGATGATAATATCATGCCGCAAACCAAGGAAGCGATCAGCCACGCTCAGGCTGCAAACGTACCTTTGGTATTTGCGATTAATAAAATCGATAAAGAAGGAGCTAATCCGGAAAAGATCAAGGAAGCTTTGGCGAATATGAACCTCTTGGTTGAAGACTGGGGCGGTAAATATCAGTCGCAGGACATTTCAGCTAAAAAAGGTTTGAATATTGACAAGCTTCTTGAAAAAATTCTTCTGGAAGCAGAGATTCTCGATCTAAAAGCCAATCCGGACCGCAATGCGTCCGGAACGGTATTGGAAGCTTCTCTGGATAAAGGACGCGGTTATGTAACCAAGTTGTTGGTCCAGAACGGTTCAATGGAAGTGGGCGAAGCCATTGTGGCTGGTGAGTATTCCGGCCGGATCAAAGCAATGTTTAATGAACGTGGAAAGAAAGTGAAGGTGGCTGGCCCATCAACACCGGTGGCTATCCTGGGTCTCACCGGGGCGCCACAGGCCGGAGAAATTTTCCGGGTGATGGAAGAAGAATCTGAAGCACGTCAGATTGCTGCCAAACGTGCCCAGATCTCCAGAGAGCAAACCAACCGGGCCAGCAAACGGATCAGTCTCGATGAAATCGGACGTCGTTTGGCCTTGGGTACATTTAAAGAGCTGAACCTGATCGTTAAGGGTGACTTTGACGGATCAATTGAAGCGCTTTCTGATGCCTTGATCAAGTTATCGGTTGAGACCATTCAGATCAATGTGATCCACAAAGCGGTCGGTCAAATCATTGAATCGGATATCCTGTTGGCTTCAGCTTCTGATGCCATTATCATTGGCTTCCAGGTTCGCCCATCACAAACGGCTCGAAAACTGGCCGAGAAGGAAGGTGTCGAGATCAAGACATATTCCATCATCTACGAGGCACTCGAAGAGATCAAAATGGCCATGGAAGGCATGCTCGAGCCGACCAAAGAAGAAAAGATTCTCGGTCAGCTGGACGTGCGGGAAGTTTACAAAATCAGCAAGATTGGGACTATTGCCGGTTGCTATGTTTCTGAAGGGAAGGTATTGCGGAATTCCAGGATGCGGATTATTCGCGATGGTATTGTCGTTTACCCAACCAAAGAAGGTGTGGTTGGCGAATTTGGATCCCTCAAGCGGTTCAAAGACGATATCAAAGAGGTCAAGAACGGAATGGAATGCGGCGTAACCGTCAAGAACTTCAATGATATCAAAGTCGGTGATGCAATTGAAGTGTACGAGATCATAGAAGTCAAGCAATCGCTCGATTAACCGGAGGACATAACCTCTTTCAAGACACGGAATGGCATCAACTCCAGTACCGATAGACATTCGTCAACTCGACCTGGATCAGATCACCAACGCACTGACAGGCTTGGGTCAACCATCCTTTCGGGCAAAGCAAATCTGGCAGTGGCTTTGGGAAAAGGGATGCCGGGAATTTCAGGAAATGACCAATCTTCCACTGGCCCTTCGAGAGCAATTGGCAGAGCAATTCATGATTCGGGGTATTCTTCCCGATAAATCCCAGTTCAGCTCGGACGGGACCATCAAAAACCGATACACTTTACACGATGGATACAAGGTCGAATCCGTCTTGATCCCCGTCCCGGATGAAGACAGGTATACAGCGTGTGTTTCCAGTCAGGTAGGGTGCAGTCTCACTTGTTCGTTCTGTGCCACTGGCCAGATGAAACGTGTGCGCAACCTGGATCAGGGTGAGATCGTCGATCAAGTAGCCATGGTTAATGCACAGGCACTGGAGCGATTTGGACATCCATTGACCAATATTGTTTTTATGGGTATGGGTGAGCCACTTTTGGCATATGGCCCGGTGATGCAAAGTATCGAACGGATCAGTGCACCTGATGGCCTCGGATTTTCCTCCAAGCGCATCACCTTGAGTACGGCCGGAATTGCCAAGATGATCCGTCGGCTCGCCGATGACAATCCGAAAGTCAATCTCGCACTGAGCCTTCATGCGGCTGATGATGTTAAGCGGAACAGTATCATGCCCATCAACGAACAGAACAATCTGGAGGCGTTGATGGATGCTCTGGATTATTTCTATCAGGTGACACGCAACCGTATCACGTATGAATATATAGCGTTTGATCGCTTCAATGATTCTCTGGAGGATGCGCGTAATCTGGCTAAACTGACACATCGGTTTCCGGTTCGGGTCAATATTATTGAATACAATCCGGTTGAAGGAGTTGAGATGGAGAAGTCACCGATCGACAGACTGGATGCTTTTGCCAGTGAACTGGCGCGACTTGGTGTTACAGTTACTGTTAGACGAAGTAGAGGGAAGGATATTGATGCTGCCTGCGGACAGTTGGCGAATAGGGACTAAATCCTTTAATGCAGGGGCCTATTTGTTCTCTTTTTCAAAATGGACGAGACGTCTGAAGCCTTCGATGCGATCCAGGATCCGAGGTACATCCAATTCTGTCAGACGTTCGATAGAGAACTTTTCTACACAGAAAGAAGCCATTGCCGAACCATAAACGAGTGCTCGTTTAAGGTTATCAAAACTCAGATCATCTGATTGAGCCAGGTAACCGATCATTCCTCCAGCAAAGGTATCGCCAGCTCCGGTCGGATCAAACACATCCATTAGCGGCATTGCCGGAGCATAGAAGATATGCAATTCCTGATCGTCCCGATCCTTGAGGAATAACAAGGCACCGTGTTCTCCTTTTTTAATGACCAGGATATTTGGTCCCATCGCGAGAATATGCTTTGCAGCTTTTACAAGGCTGTATTCTCCTGTCAACTGTCGCGCCTCTTCATCATTGATTGTGAGCAGATCAACTCGTTTGATAACGTCCAGCAATTCATCGAGTGCATGATCCATCCAGAAGTTCATGGTATCCATCGCGACCAGGTTGGGTTTGCTGTTCAATTGATCCAGTACTCTGGCCTGCACAGCTGGCGTAAGGTTGCCCAACATGACATAGTCAGGATTCCTGTAACTGTCTGGGAGGACGGGATCAAAATCAGCCAGAACATTCAGATCGGTGACAAGCGTATCCCGGGTATTGAGATCGTTGTGATACTTACCGGCCCAGAAGAAAGACTTTTCGCCTTCTCGCACTTGAAGTCCCTTCAGGTCTACACCTCTTCTGGTCAAATCATTTAGTGTTTCCTGGGGAAAGTCGTCTCCAATGACGGATACAAGCTTGATTTGGTTGGTGAAATAGGATGCAGCCAGGGAGATATAGGTGGCTGCTCCTCCGACGACTTGGTCGACTTTTCCGTAGGGAGTTTCGATGGAATCAAAGGCTACGGTACCTACTACGAGAAGAGACATGAAATTTTGGATTGATTTGCAGCTCAAAGATTGCACTTTTAAAGGGATTGTGATAACTTTGCTGCCGCTTTGAACAAAAGCACATAGACATTGTGTCCGACCAAAAGTGGTACGGGGTTTGAATGTCTGTTGAACAAGTATAAAAATGCCTCCTTAGCTCAGCTGGTTAGAGCGGCGGACTGTTAATCCGTAGGTCCAAGGTTCAAGTCCTTGAGGGGGCGCAACAGAGCCTGCAAGTCATTGATTTGCAGGCTTTCTGTTTTTCAGGGGTCACTAAAGTGATCGTTTGAACGGGAATACCGCCTTGCACTGAATGGATCATACTGGCATAAGACAATGATGTTGCATTAGCAAGGTTGATTAAAACACTTTCCTTTTCTTCTATTCCTTCACCATTCTTTCAAGCTTCTGTCAGCAATCGTTCCATTTTCCGCAATATTCCCCTACATTTACTAGGTTGCAACTAAAGGATCAAACATGGGATTCTATCCATCATGAAGGCTGGCCATCAATCATATCGATGGTATAATCAATGGACCTTTCCTGTTGTAATCACCTTATTGTTGTGCTTTTTCTTGCTTCACGTAGAGATATTATCCGGTCAGGAACCCCAACCTGTTGAAGGATTAAACAATTCTCTTCCGGAATCCTTTGTTGGTGATGAAACACCCGAGGTAGCTGCATCGCCTTCGGTTTGCCCTTGTACAATATCCCAGGGTGCATTCAGTACAGTCTTACCTTTCTTTTCGGACAATCAATCGGCAGTGAGTTTCTATTCCTACAATGTACCACTGGGAGCTTGTGCCAATACTGGCTTTGAGCAGTCGGAGCATCTGATCCTCATGCTCTATGAAGACGCCAATACTGGAGCAGTGAGCTTCGTTTTCATTGCCGACGAAGCAAATGATCCTACAGGAGGAACCATGGATGTCACTGTTTCTTGTTTGCCCAATACTGCTACAATTGACCTGGAAGATGACCCGGGAGAATTTTCAGGTTCGCCACCGACATTTATAGGAAATTTTATCTGGTCGTCTTGCTGCACAGACGGTGGTATAGTTGGCGGTCTTGGTTGTGGTACCGCATTTACCTTTGATATGGACAATTTGACCGGAATCGATGTGGTTACATTGCTTTATGGCGACCCCGCAAATCCGACCTGGATCAATCTCCCCAGCTCTGAATGCCCCTTCATTATTAATTGTGGCGGGCAGATCTGTTGTGATAATGTTCTTACCCTGGATGCAGTGATTCAAAATGCGAATTGCACGATTACTGCAGATGGAATGATTGACCTGGAAGTCACTGCAGAATGTATCTCTGCCCCAGAGTATCTCTGGTCAAATGGAGAAACGACTGAAGACATTTCAGATCTGGTACCTGGTGACTATACAGTGACGGTGACCGACCCGAATGGCTGTACTGAAATGGCAACCTATACGGTAGGTGTTGAGTTCATGGATCCCACGCCGACGATCAACGGGCCTTCCTGGTATTGTGAAGGCGATGTCGTTCAGTTGTCAGTGAATGAAAACAATTCGACGTTTGAATGGTCGACTGGCGAAACAACTTCAGATATCTTCATCAGCGAGCCGGGTACCTATTGGGTAACCGTGACGAATGAAGGTGGCTGTATAGGTTCAGACTCTATTATCATCGAGGAATATCCTGCTCCAACACCCCTCATTTCAGGGCCAATGGAAATCTGTCCTGGGAGTACTATCAACTTGGAAGCGACTCCAGGGTTTACATTGTATGAATGGTCAAATGGTGGTTACACTGAATCAATTACGATTAGTGATGCTGGATCATATTCGGTTTTGGTCACAGACAATAACGGTTGCACCGGTGAATCATCATGGGATGTGACTGAATTACCTGTACCCGAACCAATCATCTTTGGTCCGACAACGATCTGTGCAGGTCAAACGATTATCATCGAAGTAGATCCCATTTACCAAACCTATTTATGGTCTACCGGAGCGACTATTCCTCAGATTGAAGTGACCATGCCCGGGATTTATTATGTCACAGTCACGAATGTTGAAGGTTGCAAGGGAATTGCGGTATGGGAGATCAAAGAAAGTTTTGCAGTACCACTTGTCATTTCTGGAGACACATTAGCATGCCCCGGGGATTCTATCACGTTGCAGGCACCTCCAATCTATTTTGAATATCTCTGGTCTACGCTGGAAAACACACCCTCCATTCAGGTTCTTGCTCCAGGTACATTTCAATTGATTGTAGCAGATGATTTTGGATGCAGGGATACAGCTGATATTACGATCAGTTTGCTTCCACCTATAACACCACAAATCATGGGTAAAACCGTGATTTGTTCCAAAGACTCCACCGACCTGACTCCAGGGAATGGATATGCATCATATCTCTGGTCTACAGGTTCTCCAGCTCCCATAATCACAGTCTCCTCTCCTGGATTGTATTCTGTAGAGGTGAGTGATGCCAATGGATGTATTGGTTCTGATACGGTCCAAGTGATCATTCAGGCTGTGGATACCACATTGCTTTTTGCATCTAGTTGTAATCCATTGGACACAGGGATCACAAAAACATTGCTGATCAATAAAAACGGCTGTGATAGCCTGGTTATCCGTTCGGTCAGCTACAATTTGGCGGATTCCACACTTGTTTTTGCTACGACCTGTGACCCAGCAGACGCTGGCCAGGACATCCAGGTGCTGACTAGTCAATTTGGCTGTGATAGTGTTGTGATCACCAATACTACGCTTAATCCATCGGATACAAGCTTGATACAGGCCTATAGCTGTAACCCTGCTGATGCTGGTCAAAAAATCATTCATTTGAATAACCAGTGGGGGTGCGACAGCATGGTCGTGATCCAAACAGCATTTATTCCGGCAGATACCCTTGTCCTCAAATCAACTACTTGTGATCCATTGATCGCAGATACTTCTAGCATTACTCTGAACAACCAATTTGGCTGTGATAGTGTCATCATCCAACAAATTCGTTTATTGCCAAGCTCTGTCAAGACGTTGATCCTCTTTTCATGCAACCCACTGGATACAGGCTCTATTTCACAGACATTTGTCAATCAATTTGGCTGTGACAGTACGGTAACCTGGAAAACGAAGTTGGTCCCCCTTGACAGTTGTATCCTACGGGTCTTAGCTACCGTTGTTCCTGGCCCCTGCGCTGGTGATCCCGGCCTGATCAAGTTAGATGCCGATCTTGGTTCTTTCCCTGTTGATGTAACTTGGATGAAAGAAGGAAGTGGCACACTTCAGTCAAATGTATGGGCCAATTTCTTTTCGCCCCTCCTGATTCCCAATTTGTCTGAAGGCGTCTATTTCCTGGACCTTATTGACAAAGATGGTCACCCATGGAAGGATACAGTAACGATCACAAGCCCATCGCCTCTGGTCGTGAGCTTGAATTCCTCTGCAACCATCAACGGGTTTGACGTCGCCTGTTATGGTGACCAGTCAGCCACGCTGAGTGTCAGCTATGTTTCTGGTGGCACATTACCTGTTTCGGCAAAATGGTCAACAGGTGAAACAGGCAATGATCTGACAGACTTGTCTGCAGGAGCCTATTCAGTCACTGTCTCAGATGATCACGGGTGTACCGTCGTGCTTGGACAAACACTTACTGAACC
>JAHEAU010000260.1 GCA_024642625.1 Lewinellaceae bacterium | reverse complement strand
GTCCCGTTGACAATCGTACAACCATGATTATCGGTGACGGTGACTGTGTATGCACCTGGGGATAAATCTGTGGCGAGATCATTTTTTTGCCCATCGCTCCACAAATAGGCGTATGGTTCGGTTCCACCGGTAACAGTAGCTTGAATTTGTCCGTCATCAGCACCAAAACAGGAAATATCTTTGCCTTCTACATCGAGAACAAGCGGATCAGGTTCGCCAATATTGAACACAAAATAGCCAAGACAATTATTGGCATCCCGGACCTGAACCGTATAGGAGGTCGTTGCAGAAAGACCAGAAAATGAGTTGTTACTAGTCCATCCGGTATTGTTGAAATTGTATTCGTAAGGCGGCAAACCATTGATAATGGTCATCGTAATTTGACCATCGCTAAATCCAAAGCAAGATGGTTCGATGACAGCTTGTATGGCTGGATCAAGTAATAGTTCCAATTCCCGGACATCGATGGCGATAGTGACCTCACAGTCATTCGCATCCCGGATCGTGACAAGGTAAAGACCAACAGGAATATTGGTCAATGTGTTAGTCGCAACAAATCCATTTCCATCTTTCCAATCATAAACATAAGGAGGAACACCTCCGGTAGTTTGAAGGAGAATACCTCCATCCTGGCCACCATCACAGGTCGGTTTAGTGATCACTGGATTGCCTTCGATCAGGGGCGGGCTGGTAATCTCGTATGTCAGAACAGTATCACATGTGGCTTCATTTGTGATTGTCACGGTGTACAAACCTGCGGAGAGTGAATTGATATCTTCAAGGGTCTGAGCCGTTGTCCACAGGTAGGATGTGGCAGTGACACTGGTTACGGTCAGATCGATGGCTCCATCGCTGTCGCCGAAACAATCCAGGTGAGTTAAATCTTCTACGACATTCATCGCATTGAAATCATCGCAGCATACGCCAATATTCACCGTTTGAACAGTGGTAACGATACATCCCAGATTGGTTTCAATGACTAGTGCAATAGATTTGGTCCCTGCAGTACTGTAAGTCACTTCATGTTGAATAGGCCACCCGGGTCCAGTGGCAGTAGCGGGAGAAGCACCTAGACCAAAGTACCACGTATAACTGATAATCTGACCGAGCTCAAATGTGGAGGCATCTTGAAACTTGATTGCTTCACCAATACAATAGCTGGGTTTGGACGGGAGTGTAACAAATGCAGCTTCCGGCCCACGGAACGTACCCGTGCCACCCCACTCGATGGAGAATCCATTCCCGGTCGACGTAAAATTATTGATCCCCAGAGCATAGGTTTTCCCGGCTTGCATTTGTAAAGGGGCAAGGAAGTTGGATTGGTTGTTATTTGCACAGCCGGCTGGTTCACTGATATCTGTTTCTCCAGCTTTCAGTCCTGTTGGACCCATACATTTGCTTGGAAAAATAAAGTCGCCGGAGGCCATACAACGGAGTACTTGCTTATTGGTACAATCTGAAATGCCATTTGGTAATTCATAGACCACAAAGTCAATATCGTCGGAAGGGTTGTTTGGTGTCAGTGTAAATTCCAGAGACCCGGCTTGTTCGCAGATCCAGGTAAACCAGGTCGAGTTACTTTCATTATTGACGGAGGGAGAACCATTATTAAAACAAGTTGCATCATCAAGCTCGGTAATATCAGCACCAGCCCCGGTGACGGACTGGACTACGAAGGGTGACTTGTCACATAGAATGGATGCTTGTGGACAGTCAGAAGTGGGTTCGACTGGGGAATTGTAGTTGTTCAGGCAGATTTCAAAAGTGCCACCAATAGGGAGCACGCTCATGACGCGGATCAGGTAGGTTTCACCGATGATGAGTCCACCTTTGTATATCTCGATGATGTGGTTGAAGTTGGATTGTCCGCATTCGAGTTCGTTGATGACCCCACCACAAACGCCGGCATAGAGAACGACTCGTGGGTTGAGCAAGGTACCTCCACTTCCGGCACCTGTGTTGCCATTGATAATGATGGAAATATCTGTGGCTTCAGCAACGAAGGTAAACCAGACATCATTCAGGGCGCCGCCTATGCATGTTGGGCTGCCATAACCAGAAGGGGTAGCTCCGACAATGGTATAGGCTGCATATCCCGAGCACCAGTTGGTGACATCGGTCAGGGGTTGGGCATTAGCACAATCATCATTGGCTGGTTGGGCAAAGAGACTTGTCCATACGGAAAGAAAGGCAACGATGAGTAAAAAGGGTCGAAACATATCAGGTTATACAACAATGACGAAGATAAAGGACATAACGTTGGGAATATACAAAGGGTTATGTGAGTCTGTAAATCAGGCCTTTTTTTGTCGGTTTGCCGACGGTCATTGTCCATCCTCTATCTTTGATGTAAGGAAAGACCCGGTTTCGATGCGAATCGTTGCCACTGTTCTGCCTGGAATCCATGATCTTTGGAAAATAGACGATTAGATCCTGTTGTGCAGGACTTTGAAGCCATCAATGTAGAATCCATGTTTATTGATCTGAACCGATCCCGATGTTGTATGTAGTACCCACGCCGGTAGGTAATCTGGAGGACATGACTCTTCGGGCTATCCGGATTTTGAAGGAGGTGGAGTATATCCTGGCAGAAGACACCCGGGTGAGTCGACGACTGCTGGATCACTATGAGATCACCACTCATCTACGTCCCTACCATGCGCATAATGAGCATCGGGCTGTGGAAACATTGGTGCAGGAATTACAGGGTGGAAAAGAAATCGCGATCATCTCGGATGCGGGTACTCCGGGCATTTCGGATGCGGGCTATTTGTTGATCCGGGCCTGTCATGCTGCTGGCGTAACGGTCACTTGTTTGCCGGGTGCCACAGCGTTGATACCCGCACTGGTTCATTCCGGACTGCCTTGTGATCGCTTTCATTTTGAGGGATTTCTTCCTCATAAAAAAGGGCGGCAGACAAGGATTAAGTGGCTGGTAGAGCATCCATTTACATTTGCCATCTATGAAAGCCCGAACCGACTGGTCCGCTTGTTAAAGGAACTTGCTGAATTTGGTGATCCGGATCGACAGGCGACGGTTTGCAGGGAAATCAGCAAGTTGCACGAGGAAAGTAAGCCGGGTACGTTGGCTGAGCTGATCGAGTATTATGGAGCCCAGGAGAAGGTGAGGGGCGAGATTGTTGTGGTTGTTGCGGGGAAAGGGTAGGGAGTAGAGTGTGGAGAGTAGAGTGTGGAGAGTATCTATTCCTAAAGACGAAGTGACTTAGAGACGAAGGGATTTTGAAAATCGAAAATCGGAAAAGGGAAGGCGGAAAAGGGAAGGCAGGGGTGTTAGGTATTGGGCGTTGGGGCCTCCAAACCAATGCTGACTTCAATGGAAAGAGGGTTATTTCGTGATTGCGTTATTGGGATATTTCGAGGCTGATAAGTTGATTGTAACGGCTGCTTTAGCTGCCGCATTCCAAGTCTCAAAAGCGGGAATAGACCATGAGGGTGTTATTTCGTAGTGGAAAATCGGAATTCGGAAAAGTGGGACAAAGTGACGGAGGGACTTGGAGAAGAAGAGAAAAATCGGTTGTCAGTTGTCAGTTTTCGGTTGTTCATTCTACGTTCTACAATTCTTTGTCCGTGATTGTGGATAAAGTGGAAAATCGGAAATCGGAAATCGGATTGTGATAACCTCATCCCCGGACGCTGGCGGTCCGGATCCAGATATGGCCCCTAAAGGCCATCGTCTGGCCCCCCGCCCTTCTCCTAGAAAAGGAGAAGGGAGCTTGAAAGTAAACTCTCAATTTCAGGGATAGGTCACCCAATTACCTATTAGCCATGACCTTTTACCCTCTCAATCTGGAAGCGGATTTAAAATCTACCCTTCTCAAGCGAATTGCGAACAGCAAGTCGAGGAGGGAGGTTATGAGGTTATGAGTTTGGAGGGAACTCAACGACTGAGAGACTCTGGACTCTGGACTTTGAGTCCATGGGACTGTGGGAAAGAATTCAAAAGGCGTAGCTCAAACAGCGAGCGCAGTGAATGGCGAACAGCGATAAAACCAGAAACTTGGAAAGTATAGTTCGCGTGGGAACTTCAGCGCTAAAATTCCGTTAGATAGGACTGAACATGAAACCAACACAATGACTGATCTGAAAGATCATTTTGATTACGATTACTGGGCCAACAAACGGCTGTTTGACTTGACGAAGAGCACGTCGGAGGCACCAGAAAAGGCCTCCGTATTGGCGTCTCATATCTTGAATGCCCAGCGGATCTGGATCTCGAGGGTGAATGAAGAGGATTCACCACTTGAGGTCTGGGAGAATATCCCTTCAGTGAAGTGGGGCCACTGGTTGGACCGCAACCGTGAAGACATGGCCGCTATCCTGAATCAAAAGCAGGGTAACCTGGTGGTTCAATATCGGAATTCGGAGGGCAAGACGTTTCGGAGCAGTCAGTCGGATATCCTGCAGCACATGTTGTTGCATGGGGCCTATCACCGGGGTCAGATTGCCCAGTTGATTCGGCCGATGACGGAAGTGCCGTATACGGACTTCATCTTTTACACGCGGGAGCAGATGGAGTAGGGAAATTGAGTTATGGAGTTAAGGGGTTGAGGAGTTATGGAGAAAAATAGTTCTCAACTGGACACAGCCAAAGAGTATCCATACTTTCTATTCTGGTGAATGGAGATTAACTTTGCCGCCCACTTGGAGAAGTGCCAGAGTGGTTGAATGGTCCGCACTCGAAATGCGGTGTACTGGAAACGGTACCGGGGGTTCGAATCCCT
>JAHEAU010000259.1 GCA_024642625.1 Lewinellaceae bacterium | reverse complement strand
CCGGGAATCAACCCTGGCAGCATGGGCACCGATCAAGTCCTTGTGAAAGCCATTGATCCATTTGCAGCAGATCCCTTGGCAGAAGGTATCCCGGGTGCCCGCGTGGTTCTGGTTGACCTGAATACGCTGGCTGCCGATACCCTTCTGACCAGCGCCGTCGGAGAAGCGCAATTCAACATCGACCCTTCCGGCTCCTACGAAGTAAAAATCCTGAACGGCCCCATTCCACTTCCCCTCAAAGTATCTGTATTTGACATGCTGATCATGCAGAAACACCTGATCAGCATCAAGAATATCACCATACCTCAACTCCTGATCGCCGGGGATCTCAACAATAACTGCAACCTCTCTGTCTCGGATCTGTTGGCTTTCCGAAGCGCCATCTTGGCACCTGAGCAGTTGCAAGCGTTACCATGGAACTTCTACCCCGAGGATATCCAGTTCTTCAATCCATCGAACCCCTGTGCCGGCAATTCCGGAACCTCCTACATCTTTGATGCAGCAGATTACCCCGGCCCAGATCCAGCGACCTTCATCTTTGAAGGGTACGCCAAGGGGAACGTGTCAGGCTAAAATAGTATCCTCATTATTTCGTGTAAAATGTCTTCCTTTTCGAGGTAACCCAGGGTTTTAACCCTGGGGCTGTCATCTGCAGGGTTCAGGAAATCGGTTTCAACCGTTTCTTTGCCTGCCAAACTCGAACTGCCATCCTTCGCCATTCCGCTGAATTGTCGCACCTTTGAACCCGAATTGCTCCGTTCTTGTTCGGAGTAGAACCATTTGCGATGTCCTGGAATCTCGATCAGATCAAAGCGCCTGTAGCTTCCGAATTGGAAGCGTTTGAATCCCATTTTCGTGAGGCTTTGAAAAGTGATGTCGCTCTCCTGGACAAGATCACTTACTATATCGTCCGCCGCAAGGGGAAACAGATTCGCCCCATTTTTGTCTTCCTCACAGCACGGATGTTTGGTGAATGTGCTGAGCCAACCTTTCATGCAGCTTCGCTGGTAGAAATTCTTCACACAGCTACACTGGTTCACGATGATGTTGTCGATGAATCGCAAATGAGACGAGGGTTCTTTTCGATCAATGCCCTTTGGAAAAACAAGATTGCCGTACTGGTTGGCGATTACCTTCTGAGCCGGGGGTTACTGCTTGCTCTGGATAACGACCAGTTTGTGCTGCTCAAAATCCTCTCCCGTGCTGTCCGTGATATGAGCGAAGGCGAACTCCTCCAATTGGAGAAGGCCCGTCGCCTGGATATCGCGGAAGATGTTTACTACAATATCATCCGTCAGAAAACGGCATCCCTGATCGCTGCTGCCTGCTCGGCTGGCTCCGCCTCTACCCAATTGGATCCAGACCTCCAATTGCGGATGTACACGTTTGGCGAAAAGATCGGTATGGCCTTCCAGATCAAGGACGACCTCCTGGATTTTGGCGAAGAAGCCACCGGAAAACCCAAAGGGATCGATATCAAGGAGAAGAAACTCACACTGCCCCTCATCTACAGTCTCTCACAAGCCGATGCCACCGAGAAAAGGCGCATCCTGCGGATGATCAAACAAAACAGCGAATCACCCGCCACCTTTAAGGAAGTGTACGCCCTTATCCTTAAAAAAGGCGGCCTGGATTATGCCCGTCAGAAAATGATCGAATTTCGGGATGATGCCTTTCAAATTTTGCACGAATTTCCCGATTCCCCTTCACGCCAATCCCTCGAGAAGTTGGTCTATTTTGTGACCGACAGGAAATATTGATGAGTAGAGTGTGGGGAGTAGAGAGTAGAGTGTGCCACTCTGTGTGACTCTGTGCCCACTGTGGTAAAAAAACGGAACTAAAATTTCTTTGCGCCTTAATGTTTTTTTGCGCCACAGCGCCTTTGCGAGAGAATGAAAAGCTCAAGATTCAATTTAACACTAAGACACATAGCTTATTGTCTGTGGTTAAATTGGCTAATTGAAAGAGAATAAAGCCTCTCAATTTAGGCAAGAGTTAGTTCACTAAGAGATTTTATAAAAAAGACTCTTAGTGAGCTGACTTTTTATGCTTTATAAATATTTGGGATCATTTGCACTCTTTGTATTTTAGAGAAAGATCAAATCAACTCGTGCCTCAGTGGTAAAAAAACTGTGAGAGTTAAAAACTGTTCTATTGATTTTCCGGCACAAAGGCACAAAGCACACTAAGGTTCACAAGGTGTCAAACTGACAACTGACAACCGACAACTGCCTTAAAACTGCTGATCCTCACCTCCTTTCAAATCATCATTTTTAATCCGTGTACTTCGATCTCGGGTACGACCTTCAATCTTCCCAAATCGATAACGGGCGCTCACGCCAAAGCTCTGGAAGGGTACTGTAAAATCACTCTTCTGTCGGAAGGTAGGTCCCTCCAGATCAGATCGAAAGGATTTGTTCAGATTGAACGGCTCCACAATTCTTATCCCTAATTGCCAGGCCTTGCCGATTTCTTTTTGAAAAGCAAAACTGTACATCCAGAAATTCGGAGTGCGCCCTTGTAGAGATACTGATTGCGAATTAAACATGCCAAACATTTCAGCTTTATATCCCTTTCCAAAGTCGTAGCTCAGATTTAAAAAAGATCTCCAGATCAAGTCCTCATTTTTCAATTCCACCCCATTGATCGTTCCTGACGCGGAGTAGGTGTTGACATCCAGACTGACTCGTGCAGTCAATTTTTTATTAAAAAAACCAGCCGTTGTAAACAGGTTTAAACCGATGGATTCTTTTTTGCCAATGTTTTGATATGTAGTAACCGACGCGCCCTCCGGATTGACGGTGAGAAAATTTTCGATCACATCAGCTGTATTCTGATAATAAAGAGAAGCATTAAATACAGTTCCTTTGGCAAAAGCGCTATAAGTCAACTCGACTTGATTCGTCAGCTCTGGTAAAAGGGTTGGGTTGCCCACGGTAATATTACGTGGATCGCTCAATTGTTGATACGGATTGATATAATATAAACCCGGACGCTGAATGCGCTGAGAATAAGCCATTTTCAGACTGCTGAAGGGTCCGAATTTGCGCTGAATAATGGCACTGGGTAAAAGATTTCCATAATCATTCGTAA
This sequence comes from Lewinellaceae bacterium, assembly GCA_024642625.1. Lineage (GTDB taxonomy): Bacteria > Bacteroidota > Bacteroidia > Chitinophagales > Saprospiraceae > JAGNXB01. The sequence continues at coordinate 1,649 of JAHEAU010000259.1, read as the reverse complement.
AAGGTAATTCGCCATTGACTGCATCGCCCTGGATCCAGGTGTATTCGTACCGTGCCCCCAGGATCAGCGCATACTGTTCTCCTAAATTCATATTTACACTGATATATGCAGCTGCAACATCCTGTAAATAATTAAACGCCCCACTGGTGAGAGGATCTTCAATAAATGTTTCAGTTGGCACGTCATAATTGCGATAGGCATAGTCGCTCGTCAAGCGGCGCAAAGTCGCCTTCAAACCACTTTCCAACTTTATGGCTTTGGAAAATGGATGGATATAATCTGTTTGCAGGATGTGCTCCAGATTTAAACCTTGATTCAGGTTGTCCTGGTTGACAATCAGGGTTGGTTCACCTGTTTGTTCGATACGTGTGGACTCATCCGAAAAATCACCACTGAGCTGATAGGCCATCGTCCATTCACGATCTTTCTGACCAGCAAATGTCCGACGATAGTCCGTACTCCAGTCAAAACCGGAACTCAAGTTCACATCGTCATTTGTCCGACTGTACGTTTGCATGACCATTGTTGATGGATCATCAAAAACATTGTTGGTCACTCCATCTCGAATATATTGCCGGCCGTTGATCCGGACATTGCTTGTGAGACTGTGGTATGCATTAAAATCATAGAATGCGCCAATCGAGCCATTAAATCCTCTCCAGGCGGAATTGTTTTTACCGTCCTGCGACAGGACCCGGGTAAATCCTCCCGCCAGATCATCCTCCCGATAGAACGAATTTGTACCGGGTCGTTTCCAAGTAAAACGGGTACCTGCATTCAAGTTGACTCCAAATCGACCGCGAGTATGAGCCAGGTTTAGTCCGGCATTATTCGATCGGGTGCCGATACTGGCATCAATCGAACCAGTAAGCCCTTCGAGCTCCTGCTTTTTCATCAGGATATTGATAATACCTGTACTGCCTTCACCATCGTATTTGGCCGTAGGTGTTGTAATGACTTCCACACTTTTGATCTGATCTGCTGGAAGGCTTTTCAGCGCATCGCCAACACTTCCGGCAAACATGGAGGACGGTTTGCCATTAATAAAGATTCGGACGTTGCTATTTCCTCGCAAACTTACATTACCATCCAGATCAACAGAAAGTAAAGGCACTTTACGTAAGACATCCGCGCCATCACCGCCAACATTTGTCAGGTCCTTATCTGCATTATAGACGATCTTGTCGATCTTCGATTCCATGATCGGAGCCTCTTCGGCTACAATAATTTCTTCAAGATTGATCCCCATCGGCACCAAAAACACGTAGCCAAGATCCATATCAGGATGTTCCGGAGTAGTGGTTATCTCCGAGATAATTTTTGGTTCATAACCGATGAATGTGATCTGTAAAGCATAACTCGATGCATTCACATCACGGATTTTGAATGTACCATCTGGTTCAGTTACCACGCCATCGAGCATCTTGCCTCCAGGCAGGGTCAATACCACGGAGGCGTACTCCAATGGCGCCTTGGTTAGACTGTCTACGAGGATCCCCTTGATGGTCCCTTTGATTGGAGGTGTTCCCGCTCCCGGTCGTCCAGGAGGCTGAGCAAAGAGAGCAGTGCTGGTCAAGACAACCAGAGTGAAAAGCGAGAAGATGCGCATGAAAATGGTTTGTGTTCGATGGAACGTCAAAGCGTGAAGA
>JAHEAU010000258.1 GCA_024642625.1 Lewinellaceae bacterium | reverse complement strand
CCTTGACTTGGCGGCTACCAATCTCTCGCAAATTAGATTTAACCGCTGGTTCAAACCCTCCTCCAACACACTACATCACTGCATCCTCACCCGAATAATCAGCCCGGAAAGAATGGTCAGGATACCTACAGCAGCCACCGACCAGTTTAGCGAGAGTAGATCTGCCAGGATACCGGTCAACAAGGCTCCGGCTGCATAACCAAGGTCACGCCAGAAACGAAAGACGCCCAGGCTGTGTGCCCGGTCCTCCGGATGTGTCGATTTGGCGATTGCTGCTAGAAAAGTAGGGTATACTAAAGCCGTTCCAAGTCCCAGCATTACTGCCAAACCGACATACCAACCGTTACTTCCCGTAGAAGTAAATCCAAGGATGACGATGCCTTGGAGGAGCATGCCACCAAACAATAAAGTCCGATGCGAAATGCGGTCGGCAAGAGCCCCAGTGCCGATTTGACTCAACCCCCAAACCGCAGGATAAATAGCGGAAATAGTCCCGATTTCCGTCAGAGAAAGTCCTCTGTCTGCGAGGAGGACGGGCAGTAACCCCCACATCATCCCATCGTTGAGATTATTCACGAAGCCGGCAATAGTGACTGGGCCCAGGTTCGAGTTTGTCCAGGTGGTTTCCCAAAACGGACGGCTCAGTCTTTCTCCTGGATGATCCACCGATTCCAGGTGGACAAATCGTCGGGTGTCTCTGACTAAAAGTAATGTCAGGATTAAACCTGTGACAGCCAGGCCAATGCCTGCATAGAAAGGTACGGGCCGCACGCCATACTGTTCCGCCAGGATAGCGGTCCAATAGGCCATCACGGCTACGGCAAGATAGCCGGCAAACTCATTCAACCCCATTGCCAGCCCTCTTTGCTTTTCACCGACCAGATCGATTTTCATGATCACGGTACTGCTCCAGGATAAACCCTGGTGAATCCCAAGCAGGGCATTTGCCAGGACAATCCACGACCATGTCGGGGCATAGATCAGAATGAAGGGGACTGGTAAGGCCAACAGCCATCCGATGATGAGTAGATTTCTGGAACCGTAGCGCTGGGTCAGCACTCCGGTGTAATAGTTGCTGATGGCCTTAGTGATCCCGAAGGCAATCAAAAAAGTCAGTATGGCCGTGTGGCCGGAAATGCCAAACTCCTCCTCTGCAAATCGGGGCAGAATGGTCCGTTCCAGTCCGACCATTCCACCGACAAAGGCATTTACCAGAATCAGGAGCGTAAACTGTCGCCAATTGGCAGAGAGTCCCTGAACTGGACGTGCTAAGGTGCTCAGATGAGATTCTTCGTTCATTCTGATGACCAAGTACGTCATTTATAAGTGAAAACATCAGTGATCGTGATCACTAAATGTGTTCAATTCTGTTTTGTTCTGAACGTTTCATTTTGAACAACCATACTTCGCAAAGACCTGGCAGGTGACGATACCTTCAAGTTGATCTGTTTATGGGCAGATGAAATATATTGAATTGAACGATCTATTGGAAATCAGCCCCAATATTTAAGTTTTCGATTACCGCCACATTGATTTCAGTCTTTTTTTCCCGGCCCTGGCTTTCTGAAGAATACGATTTCCCAATGTTGAAACCACGCCCCAATCCGCCCTCCACATCGGTCAACCTGAAAACTTATTTCATGTGGGGCCAGTTCGCGATTCGCTTTTCGACTTCCCACTTCCCTTCGTCTTAAGCCCATTGTCAGAATCACAGATTTCCACAGATGAACAGATTTCACGGAAACCCAACACCCAACGCCCAACACCCAACGCCCAATACCAACTTTCATATCGGACTCGGCCCTCGGCCCTCAATCCTCGGCCATGTTTTTCTCCTCGACTCATAACCTCCTCCCCTCATAACCTCCTTACCTTGCACCAATGAAACCGCCGATCCACTTCGCTCATGCCAATGGCTTTCCACCCGGGTGCTACAAACAGCTCTTAGCAGCGATCTCATCGGATCGAGCGGTATTCTGCTTACCGTTCAGGCCATTGGATGAGCGATCCGAACCAACGAGTGTCCAAACCTGGGATGATCTGGCAGATGACCTCATCCATTTTTTGGAAACTCAAGTGAAGCGACCTGTTGTCGGGATAGGCCATTCATTAGGAGGGATTGTGACCTTGTTGGCTGCTGACCGCAGACCAGATCTGTTTCATTCATTGGTTTTGCTCGATCCAGTCTTCCTCTCTCGTCGGATTTATCTTTTAAAACAGATTACGCCTCATCGGTTCAGGGAGCATTTGGTGCCATTGGCGCGTATTTCCAGAAAACGAAGAAATGAATGGCCTTCTTTTGGTGAAGCGAGGTTCCACCTGAGGGAGAAACGGGTTTTTTCAAAAATCACGGATGATGTTTTCGAAGATATGCTGGAGGCGATGTTAATCCGAAATGAAGATGGTCAGGTTCGGTTGGCTTTTTCCCGAAAATGGGAATCACGAATCTATACAACAGTGACCTCTCCTTGGAAAGCCCTTGAACGAGTAAGTTTGCCTTTACTGATCATACGGGGTGAAGAATCAAATACCATCACGCCAAAAATCTGGGAACGAATGAAGGCTATCCATCCAAAGGGACATTTTAAACAAGTTGCCGGAGCGGGTCACCTTTTTCCACTGGAGAAGCCTGAAATTACTGCGCAATGGGTCAACACATTTTTTAGGGGATTGGATTGATCTATTTGCGCTAGAGAATTGTTTAATCTCTATAATCTTAATGATGTGCTGAGAATTATCTGAAATGAGAGAATGGCTCCATAAATACTGGACGAATACAATGAAGCTGTTGCGGGACGCCTGGTCCTCGCACATGTCGCCCCACAAATGGGGACTGGCGGTTGCCATCTCTTTTTTATGGGGGACAATGCCCATGCTGGGTCTCGTTACAGCGTTGAGTTTTTTCAGTGGCTGGGCTCTTCGAGTGTCCATCCCTCTTGTCGTTGGGCTCACCTTCGCGATCACCCCGATCCAGGCAGCGATGGTCATTCCGTTTATCAACCTCGGATCGGGGTGGTATCCCTTTTCTGAAGGGTTGCCCAAAATGATGTCGGGTATGATGCCCTGGTTGGAGCAGGTGGGTATCTGGCAGATCCAGGCACTGGGTGCCTGGCTGACCGTGATGGTCCCTGGAGTTGTGTTGATTTATGTTCTTGTTCGCTTGATTTTTTTCTTCCTGTTGAAGCGAAAAAGCAAGTCATCCATAACCGTGGATCAATAATATTCGTCCTGGGGTTTTATCAAAGCAATATTGTATTTGGCCGATTAGACTCAAATGGAAGTGTAGCCACGTTCTCCAATATTCCGGTTTTGGGGTCAGCACATATGGGCCATTCTTTTCATCTTCTCGTCTCACTAATAGTTTAGCAATCCGGGCTGTTTGTTTCGATTTTCCTACATTAGGGAGACGCAATGCCCAATCATGTTATCAGTAGAACAACGTCAGGAACTGGCGAAAGCCCTTGAGGTCGAAATGGACAAGACGAAAGCAGCAATTACTGCCTTTGAAGAAATGACCCAGCCAGTCAGTCCGGAAAATGCGATCGGTCGTGTGTCTCGCATGGATGCAATCCAGAATAAAAGTGTGGCAGAAGCTGCTCTTCGTCAGGCCCGATCCAAGTTGGATGCCCTCGAAGCCATGAAAAAGCGAACGGATGATCCCGAATTGGGTATTTGTGTCAAGTGTAAGCAAGCCATTCCACTTCGTCGGGTGATCCTAATGCCTCAAAGCCCATATTGTGTGAATTGTGCCAGTTGATAAAAAGGAGACTAATTTTTATTGAACGACGTCGTTGATATGACAATGGCCATGATGAATATCTTTCCAGAATTAGTTACTGAACGTTGTTTGTTGAGGCAAATACGCCTGGATGATCAGCAGCATATTTTCGAAGGTCTTTCTCATCCTGAGGTAGTTCCATATTATGGGGTTCAATTTGCAACGTTTGATGCAACCGCAGAACAAATGAAGTGGTATGCAGATTTGGAAAGGAATAACACAGGGATCTGGTGGGCGGTTTGCGATCGGATTACCGGGGACTTTTTGGGTGCGGGCGGATTGAATGGAATGGATCGGGAACATCAAAAGTCAGAAATTGGATTTTGGTTGTTGCCCGAATACTGGGGAAAGGGATTGATGCAGGAAGTGATGCCGGTCATCTGGCATTATGGTTTTGACTATCTGGCGCTTCATCGTATTGAAGGATTTGTCGAATCCGAAAATCACCAGTGTAAACAAGCAATGTCCAGGTTGCCTTTTCAGCATGAAGGCACAATGCGGGAATGTGAGATGAAAAACGGCAAGCGGATCAGTTTGGAGATTTATGCGTTGCTGAGAAAAGGTTGAATGGTTATTGTTTCTTTGTTGGTCATTCAAATGGTATAAATTCAAATAAATCGAGTTTACATGTACAACCTCCCAGAATATAAAGAAGAAAATGAACAGGTTATTAGGGAATTTATTGCGCAATATCCATTTGCATTTATATCTGGATGTGATGCCGAGAACAAACCTGTAGCCACACAAATACCTGTATTTATCGAGGAGCAGAATGGCAGAAAAATCCTGCGGGGTCACATGATGAAACATACAGATCATCACAAGGCGTTCCTGCACAATGAGAATGTACTTACTGTGTTTAACGGAAAGCATACCTATGTCAGCGCTACCTGGTATAGCAATCCGAATATTCCTTCCACCTGGAACTATATGAGTGTTCATGTGAAGGGGACGATCAAATTTTTGGATGAACATGGCCTGG
>JAHEAU010000257.1 GCA_024642625.1 Lewinellaceae bacterium | reverse complement strand
ACCTCGTCATTGTTACCTGAGAGATCACGCGACAAAACGGAACGGCCCATCATGTCGACCATTTCCAAAGTGGCCGCTGCGCGGAGGATACCGGGAGCCAGCATAACCCGGCAGTCGCCTGAGGCAGGGTTGGGCCAGACCTTTAATCCTTCTGTTGGCAGAGTGACAACCGGAATTGAGGTGGGCAGGGACAAGGTACTATCACAAACAGGTTCACCAGTTCCTAACCTGTAATTTGGAAAATAGGGCATGGAGATCTGGTGGTAGTAATATAAGGGGATCTCATGCTGCAGGACCTCACAATCCGGCCCCTTGACATCCGGATGCATGATCACGTGGAGGTATTTCTGGCTATTGGGCGAGTTGATATATATGCGACAGTCGGGGCCCCTTTGCATAACATGAAATGTACATGGAAAAATATCCGAAAATCCGTCCCAGACAGCTACAACTGTTTTGCTCCCACCCACATCCATTGCCTCTAAATCATACTGATAAATTACTTTTCTGGTACTAACATAGAGAAACTGACCGGAGGGTGAGAACTCAATTCCTCCGATAAATGTATTAATTGTGTCAGGATTGAGCAATGTGTATTGAAGTGACAATTGGCCTGTAGTACGGTTGAATGAAAAAAACTTCAATGATTGCTCTTGATATGCTGTTTCAAAGCCCACATAGGATTCTCCATCGGGTGAGAATTTGGCTAATGTGCCATTATGGTTTCTTTGTTTGAGGCCAGGAATGAACTGTTTTACAATAGTGTCAATTTTATTATGCCCAATTTGTAATGAATAGTAAATATTGGACGAGTCGTGTGGAGTCACTACCCAGTAATCCTCTTTATTAGCATGCCTTACTGCTGCCATTGAAGCAAAGGACAACGTATCAAATAAAATAGTCTGGTTTGCAACTTCAACTAAATTATTAACAATATCAGTTCGGTAAATTCGATCTGTAATATCCGTATATTCCAATGGAGAGGTGAATTCTCTGTTCTTATATTTATATATGAGTGAATAGTGATTCTCAGGGAAGGGCAGAAAGATCATTGATTGGTCACTATAGGGGTATCCAAACCCGTCATAACAGTAATTATCAAAATACCATCCTGGATTAAGTGTTTCTGCGCCATTTAAAATTTCATGAGTAGCATCAGCGATATGACAACCGTTGGAATAATATTTCAAATCTCCAGATTCATTTGCAATCATAGCAGCACCCATATTTATTCGAAAGGCAAAAAGTACATTTCCTATCGACTTTGGTCCTGCATTAAAATCCAAAAGGGTGGAATTCCCATTGATGGAGCCAAACAACCAGATGTTGTCAAATTTATTTTGAGAAAAGGCTATTGATGGAATTAATAGGAGAATATATATATAATTCATAGCTGCAAAAGTTAAATACAGGAGGAGGCAACTGCCCCCTCCTGTAAAAAAATAAGGTTCTAACGAGCTATAACGACACGTACTGTGTAGTTTTCCCCATCAGAACACAATCCGATCAATGAATACACACCCTCAGGTAAATAGGTCAATGTCAATTGATGCAAACCTGAGCCGAGTGACCATGAATTACTCACAGTCCCGTTCATGTTAACCAGTTTAAGTTGCCAGATTGAATTTGACTGTCCAGGCAATTTCACCCAAATGGAGGAGTTCGTGGGATTGGGAAAAGCCTTCAAGGTAGAAAATTCAGGTCTTCCATCCGCACTCCGGGATATAGCCATACTGCAACGCTCATCATCATCCCAAACCAGAGTGTCGGTCAGCATTTGCAGGATGGACCGGGCCTGAAAGACACTCTCTCCAATCACCATGGGGCATTCTTCAGCTATGGCCAATAAAGTGATCATCTGGATGCTGTCCACAGAACCGAGGCCTGAGATTGCTACCTGGAAAAGAATGTCATTCACGTCTTGTTGGGCAATTTCCCAAGTGGTATCAGCAGGTGCGATACTATTCAAAGCTCTTAGTGTATCGATCCGGTCTCGACGAAGTGAGTCCAGGTCATCCTCCCATGTCAGAATACCATTTCCGATAGATAATGTGGAGGTAGATTCAGATACCCAAATTGTGCGCAAAGAATCGGCAACGGTTGCAGATGAAGCATTAAGAATGTCAGAAACCCGGTTTGAAGTTAGGGTTTGTAGGCTGTCACGAATGTTCCTAAGGCTGTCTAGGTTCGCTAGCTGCGTAGACCACAATTCGGACTGGTTGTTCCAACCGTCTTGAATTTCCTCGTAAATCCCAACACTGGAGGATGCTTGGGTTTCCATGAAATCCTCCCACACAGAGCCACTTGCAACAAACTCTGGATTACGAAGCAGGATGCGGTAAAGCTGCCGTTGAGAAAGCCAGGTGGCTCCCAATCCATAAATACTGGATGAGAACGAATCAATGGCAACCCACCAGGCCAAACTGTCAGGTGACTGTACATGAAGGGAATGATCTGCTCCCGGGCCTCCGGTGCATGTAGGGAGGGGAGATGTACCGCATTGCAGGGTTCCTTCAACTGGCTCTTCATCTACAATAAACCATGGGTGCAGACTTTCAATACTCGTATTATACTGTTCATGAGTGAGCGTAGGCGAGTCGTCAATAATGAACTGACTATTGGCCACTTTCATTACATCATTACTGGTGTTGTAAGCTCCATATTCATCATTCTCTGTGTCGTATTCATTGGTCCAACTGTTTCCAGTCCAGTTGTGTTTTGCATTCTCTGCCTCATGGTCGTACAACAACCCAATCCGGTGATCGGTGAATGTGTTTCCTCCTAACGGCGTGCCTAAGTTCATCCCGAAAAGTTCAATCCCCCTGGGATAATCGTAAGTTTCATTACACCGCACATTTCCGGAGTTCAGCATTTGCAAGTACAGAGCTGCTCCAGGCTGGTTGGCGTCACCATCGGCACTATTGCTGATCAAATTGCAGTCGATGACATGCCCGTCGCCTCCAGATACTCGGATACCATACTCATCATCAGTGTCACCACCATAGATGGTATTTTCAGCCAGCCTAACGTATGTGTTGTTCAGGCTGTACACACTGGCAATCGGGTTGGGCATGTCGATGAAATTATCCTCAACAGAAATACTGGAAAATATGCCTTTGTTGTTATTGGCTAGAAGAAGTCCATATTGAGGATCAGATGTTGATTCAGAACTCAGGATCAGATCATTGGATAGTACATTCAAATCTGTGTTTGAATTGCCCATAAAGATCACACCATATTGGCTGCATTCCAGTTTACTGTCAACCAAATTAACCGTTTTGAACAAACTGCCCTGACAGTCCAGACCAGCATCCCCGATAATCTCCATATGGATGTCTTCAAGTTGGGCACTGACATTCCGCAATCGTATTCCGTCTGCAACATTCCGGAGAGATGCAGACCCGGTTTTACCGTAACCAGTCAATTTCAGGCTTCCAAAGTAATTTGCTTTAGCCAGAATACCCGTATTGGCTGATTCGGTCTGATCCAGTGGGTCGTCATTCAAATCCCGGATCTGGATGCCACTAAGCACTGCGGAGGTATTGTCCAAGATGATCCCGTGCCAGGCATCCTCAATGACATTCGAGCAACCTGTACCAGGAGAGGAGGAACATGCCGGAAGGATGAAATCTTGCATATCGTGCAATTCAATCCCTGCCCAGGGATTGGCTCGACCAGCAATATATCCACCATCCTCTCTGAATGAACAGCCACTGATCAGCAGTTGAACGGACTTCAGTTGCAATCCTGGTAAGGAGGAGGATGGGCAATAAATGCCTACCCGGTTATCAAGGAAGTCGGTCTTCCGAATATCAGCAGTACTATTATTGTCCAAAGTAATACCTGCGATAGCGTCATGAATCTCTACTCGCCCAACATTTCCATGTGAATTCTGATGCCTGGTCAAAAGTGAACTTCCGCTCTCAACGGCTATTCCTTCCCAGGTATTATTACAGGTATTCAATACAGATCCTGTCAAAATCAATGTTGAACTTGAAATGGATATTTTACTATCCTCCAACATGAAGAATCTGGTAGGGCTTCCAGTCGATCCGCCAAATTCATAATCGACATCAACCACGAGTTCGCCGTCAATTATCAAATTCTGTCTGGTAAAATATGATTCACTTGGATCTACTACATCATCATTATCGATGAGATCATCCAAGCTTATGTCACTACCGGTAATATAGGTAACATTATCCCATCCAATACTCATGATTTTAGATGTGTAATCGGTAGGATATTCATCTGTATTTCGAGAAAGGAATGCCCAGCATCCAAAGTTCACATCATTACCTGTATGACTTTCATTTTTTAGTTTGATTTCAATTAATTTATCCGGGTTGTTACTCGAGGGATTTGGTTGAAAATAAACTTCAACTATATAATTTCCTGAATAAATAGGGTCTTCAATAACACTGGAGTATGAAGGAAGACTTACGACCTCTACATCGTCGGATAGAAACACCCAAATAAAATAGCCTTGATTGCTTGGTTGAGGTGAAGTATTTACCCGCAATATCCTTGATTGGCATGGAGCAATGCTGATGTAATTTGGATCTGGCGTACCAGGTCCATTATCTGGCCAATATGCGAGTATTGCTGGTGCTGTTGCCAAAAGATAGGAAGCAGGCGTCGCTATGAGAAAGCCAAGCAATAATAATAGTCGTGAAAACTTTCGATGTCTGCCTGTCTGTCTGTCTGTCTGTCTGTCTGTCTGTCTGTCTGTCTGGTGCTCGCACTGAGCATCAGGGATGTTGGAGGCA